>JAKBGL010000009.1 GCA_021833085.1 Actinomycetes bacterium
TTCATCTACCAAGGTCAGTACCGTGTTGAAGATGGCATGCTTGCCACCGTTGGTGACGATTATTTGGTTGGGAGAGACCTCTACCTTAGAGTCTCTTAGAGTCTTGGTGCTGATCGCTTCTCGAAGTTCCAACAGACCCACGGCGGGAGTGTATTTATGGTTCTTTGGATCTCGTGCCGCTTTAACGGCAGCATCAACTATAAACTCAGGGGTAGGGAAATCTGGTTCCCCGGCGCCGAAGCCAATTACGTCGACACCGGAAGCCTTTAGAGCTTTTGCTTTAGCATCGATGGCCAAGGTTGCGGACTCCTCTACACGGGCCACACGTTGAGATATCGGTGAGGTTTGGAACATATTGATTACTCCCTCGTTCGCGTAACTATGGAAAGGAAGTCTAAGTTGACAGACACGACGATGATGCAGATTCCAGGGGAACTTCTTCCAAGAGATGGAAGGTTCGGTTCTGGGCCTTCCAAGGTACGCCCAGAAGCTCTCTCTGCGCTTCAGGATATAAGTACATCTTATCTTGGTACTAGCCATCGCCAAAGTACGGTTAAAGACGTAGTTGGGCGCCTACGAGAAGGACTGAGAGAGCTGTTTTCCTTGCCGGAGGGGTATGAGGTTGTTCTGGGTAATGGAGGAGCGACTCAGTTTTGGGACATCGCTACGTTTTCTTTAATAAAGGAACGATCTCAACACCTTAGCTTTGGCGAGTTTTCCTCTAAATTTGCAAGTGCTGCATCGGCTGCGCCACACCTCCTAAGTCCCGATATCATAAAGTCAGAGCCTGGTGGACATCCAGAGCTAAGGGTAGATGCATCTATAGACCTATACGCTCTGACTCATAACGAGACCTCCACTGGGGTTATGATGGCAATTGAACGACCAGGCGGTACTGAAGCCCTAGTTGTCGTGGACGCTACGTCAGGAGCTGGTGGCCTTAGTGTGGATCCTCAAAACTTCGACTGTTACTATTTTTCGCCCCAGAAGTGCTTTGCCTCTGAAGGGGGATTATGGATGGCATTAATGTCTCCAAAAGCTCTTGCTCGCGTTCGAGAGATAAAAGAGAGTGGTCGATATATGCCAGCGACCCTTGATCTTTCGATTGCTGTAGATAACTCGCTACTTAATCAAACGTACAATACGCCAGCTCTTGCTACAGTATTTTTGACTGTTCACCAAACCGAGTGGTTTTTAGAGAACGGCGGGTTGAAGTTCTCGACTTCTCGATGTAACGAGTCATCAGAGATACTCTATGGCTGGGCTGATTCATCCTCCTATGCTACGCCTTTTGTGAAAGAGATTGATAGTCGATCTAAGGTTGTGGGTACCATAGACTTCGATCCTTCGATTGATGCTTTGAAGGTTGCCAAAACCCTTCGAGCGAACGGGGTGGTTGATGTGGAACCATATCGTAAGCTTGGTAGAAATCAAATTAGAGTGGCTATGTTTCCAGCTATTGAACCTTCAGATGTAGAACAACTCACAAAATCCATAGATTACGTGGTTAAATCTGGCATTTGAGTCCCTCCAACTACAGTTTTTAGCTAAAGAAACAGAGAACTCTTAGGAAGCGGTACGAATAGGGTGAGTAGACGCGGATATGTAATTTTCGTGTTTCTTGGGGTTATTTGGGGATCATCTTTTTTGTTGATTAAAGTAGCGTTAGGCCAGCTCACCCCATTTTCTTTGGTGTTCATTCGAGTTATAGTAGCGGCTATCTCTATGGGGTTATTTGCCGCGATGCGAGGCGGACTTTGGCGAATAGTTAGAGGCCTCTCAAAAGTGGAGATGAGTGCGGTAGTTGGTGGCGCCTTATGCACATATGCGCTGCCATACTTTATGATTACATATGGTGAGAGCCGTATCTCGGCCGCTTTGGCCGGAATGTTAAACTCTACAACCCCACTGTTTACTGTTCTTTTAACTCCTCTTTTTATCAGATCTCGTAGTAGTAGTTCTAGAACCTATCTCGGGATAGTGACGGGACTTCTAGGGGTGGTAGTAGTTCTAGAACCTTGGAGATCTCTAGGCGGCATGACCGCTATCGGATACGACCTTATCGTACTGCTCGCCTCGGCTCTTTACGGTATAGGCATTATTCTTCAAAAGAGGTTTCTGCTTCCTTCTGGAATGACTTTGGTCCAGATCGCGGCGTTGCAGCTGGGAATTTCTTCATTTCTTTATCTCATAGTAGCGATCTCAGACAGGAGTTTGCTATCAACTTTGCGTATGGATAAAGGCGTGATGTTCTCGATCGTACTTGGTGTGGTAAATACGGCGGTGGCAGGACTACTGTCCCTATCTCTCACACGCCTAGTAACTCCGGCATTATCTTCTTCCGTGACGTACTTGATCGCCATTGTTGCGGTGGCGGCTGGTTTTATATTTCTAGCCGAACCCATATCTTTCACCTTTTTAGCGGGTTCAGTCGTGACTTTTCTTGGTCTTTATGTACTGAACTTTTCTACCAAGGCGACGACGAGCTCCAATTTAACCGATCAGTGAGGGGAAGTACGAGGGCCTGTTCTCTTCGAATGTCTCGATCTCAAGCCCATGTAACATAGTAATTCCGATATCGTCCAATCCGTTGAGATAGCGATACTGAGTGAAGTCGTCTAATTCAAAGTCGGCTTCTACCTGAGCCTTTAGACACAGTATTTTCTTGGTTTCGATGTCGATCGTGATCTGAGTTTTGGGATCTTCTTCAATAGCCCGGAAGAGTTTTTCTGAGTTTTCCTCACTTACAACGACCGGCACTAATCCAACCTTCGTACAATTATTCCTAAATATGTCGCCAAAACGTTGAGAGACAATGGCTTTAAAGCCGTAGTCTTGTAGGGACCATACAGCGTGTTCGCGAGAGGATCCTACGCCAAAGTTTGGGCCAGCTAGTAGAATTTCTGCGCCCTTGAATCGTGGATCGTTAAGTACGAAATCAGGATCCTCTCGCCATTCACCAAAGAGTCCAGCTCCAAAGCCGGTGCGTTCAACTCGCTTTAGCCAATCACTCGGGATTATTTGATCGGTGTCGACGTCCGATCTTCGAAGCGGCATAGCGTGTGAGAGTATTGTCTTGACAGGTTCCACGAAATGAATCCTTTCTAAAGTTCGCTCGGACTGGCGAAAGTACCTTTAACTGCGGTCGCCGCAGCGACGGCGGGTGACACTAGGTGGGTTCGCCCCCCCTTGCCTTGACGGCCTTCGAAGTTTCTATTGGAAGTCGATGCCGAACGTTCACCAGGTCGCAGTTGATCTGGGTTCATACCGAGGCACATGGAGCAACCTGGTTCTCGCCATTCGAAGCCCGCTGATTCAAAGATTTTGTGAAGACCCTCCTCTTCAGCTTGTTCCTTTACTCTTCTAGATCCAGGAACGATCAGTCCTCTAACTGATGCGGCTACCTTTTTACCGTCGACGATTGCTGCGACAACTCGGAGGTCTTCTATTCGTGAGTTGGTGCATGACCCAATAAATACCGTATCGACGGGGATTGCCCTAATCTTAGTTTTTGGAGTAAGACCCATATAGGTCAGTGCGCGCCGAGCGTTCTCTCTGGCATCCTCATCTGAGAAGCTGTCTGGGTCCGGGATTTCGCCATCGATGGGCAAAACTTGAGAAGGATTTGTTCCCCAGGACACATAAGGTGTAAGTGTAGAGGCGTCGATGGTTACCTCCTTGTCAAAGACGGCGTCGTCGTCGCTAGAAAGAGTGGACCACCACTTTAGAGCTTTCTCCCAGTTAATACCCTTAGGTGCATACGGTCTGCCTTCAATGTAGGAGGACGTTGTCTCATCTGGAGCGATGAGTCCGGCACGGGCGCCAGCTTCGATCGTCATGTTGCAGACGGTCATCCTACCTTCCATTGACAGAGACTTTATAGCTTCTCCGCGATACTCGACGATGTATCCGATTCCACCACCTGTACCGATCTCTCCGATGATGGCCAGGATAAGATCTTTAGCGGTTACACCTATAGGGAGTTGCCCAACCACATTAATCGCCATTTGCTTGGGTTGTTTCTGAGGCAGGGTTTGTGTGGCTAAGACGTGTTCAACCTCTGACGTCCCTATTCCAAAGGCTAACGCTCCAAAGGCGCCGTGTGTTGCTGTGTGAGAGTCTCCGCATACGACTGTCATTCCGGGTAGAGTAAGACCTTGTTCCGGTCCGATCACGTGCACGATACCTTGATTAGGTGACCCCATTGGAAATAGGGTTATACCAAATTCAGAACAGTTTTTATTTAAGGTCTCAAGTTGTTTGGCTGAGATGGGGTCTGCGACGGGTGCGAAGATATTTTTTGTTGGTACGTTATGGTCTGCAGTCGCAACACTGAGGTCGGGCCGCCTTACCGACCTTCCTGCTAGTCGCAGACCATCAAACGCCTGTGGGGACGTTACTTCGTGAAGGAGGTGTAGGTCTATGTATAGGAGATCTGGCTCACCATCACTTGCTCTCACTACGTGAGCGTCCCATACTTTTTGCGCTAAAGTTCTCCCCACCTCTGCTAACTACTCCTTTTGTTGTGTCAATGTAGTTACATTTGGATCCAGAATATACTGTCATCGACGTCCACCAGGTAGCGAACCTTCCTTGGCATGTTCTAGGTTGTCGTGTCTAGTGCATTCAAGAACCATTTAGCAGGGGTGTATTGATTGAGTGCATCGCTAGTCGCCAATTTTTACAACCTCGACCCTAAGGAATCCGCCAGGCGCCTCGTAGTCCACAAAGTCTCCAGAAGAAGCGCCGTTGAGTGACTGTCCTAGGGGTGATGTCGGAGATATAATATCAACGCCTTCGATTTTCTCCTCAATGGAGCCGAAGAAAAACCTGTAGGTCTCATCCTCATTTTCATATCTGATGTGAACTATTACCCCAGGTACGACCTTTGAAGAAAGACTAGGATCTGAATCTACGACCGTTGCATTGGCGAGGAGAGCTTGAATTTGACGTATCCTTGCCTCCATCTTTCCTTGAGTATCTTTGGCGGCGTGGTAGTCTCCGTTTTCTTTGAGATCTCCAAGGGCTCTCGCAGCTTCGATGACGTTTGCAATCTCAATTCGCCCCCTAGTTGTAAGGTCATCAAGCTCGGCCTGGAGCCGATCGTATGCATGTCTAGTAAGTACAGTCTCGCTCATCACTCTTTAAACTCCGATTTTACGTCAAACTTTGAGTAGTTTGGGAAATGGTGCTCCCAGCGCACGCTCTTCAAGTTTACCTTATTGCGAATAAGTTCACGAATTTTATCTTACTACCCACTATTTTGTATCCAATCTTCGGAAATACGAACACATTCACTTGTAGTTTGGGCTAAAGTGTAGCTTTTATGGAGCTAATTGGCACTTTTATGGTATTAGTAGTAGAGATTATTTGAACGCTCACGCATATGTGTGAGCTAAACCGACCACTGTGTGGGCGGTTTTTTTAGTTTTGCTATAGAAATAGTAGTATGAGCGGACGAGGAGGGTAAGTGGCCCATTCGATAGCCGTAATTGGTGGAGATGGAATCGGTTCTGAGGTACTAGCAGAGGCTCTTAAGGTTGTTGGCGCTACTGGCGTTAGGTTAGATACGAAGAGCTTTGAGCTTGGTGCAAAACACTACCTTTCAACGGGAGAGGTGTTAGACGACTCTACGTTGACGGAGCTAAGAGACTTTGACGCGATTCTCTTAGGCGCTGTTGGTCCTGCTATTGGATCTACGGAGATTCCTCCTGGAACATTAGAGAGAGGTCTTCTATTAAAACTCAGGTTCGCACTCGATCTGTACATCAATCAACGGCCCTTTAGATCACCCGATACGAGTCCGACTTACGTAGGTAAGCACGTCGATATGGTTGTAATTCGTGAAAATACTGAGGGCACATATGCAGGTGAGGGGGGTTTTCTTCGAAAGGGAACTCCACATGAGATTGCTACCCAAGGTTCGGTAAACACCAGGTTCGGCGTTGAAAGAGCGATCAGGTATGCGTTTTCGTTAGCTATGAGCAGGCCCCGACGGCATCTTACCTTGGTTCATAAAACTAACGTGCTCACATTTGCTGGAGACCTCTGGCAGCGTACCCTTCACGAGGTCGCAATGGAGTTTCCGGAAGTTACAGTCGCATATAACCACGTAGACGCGGCTTGTATCTACATGGTGGAAGCACCTGAACGTTATGACGTCATTGTTACGGACAATCTCTTTGGCGACATCCTCACCGATCTTGCAGGAGCGATCTCTGGAGGGATAGGTCTTGCAGCATCTGGAAACTTGAATCCCGAGAGAACGTCTCCTTCGCTGTTTGAACCCGTTCATGGCGCAGCTCATGACATTGTAGGAACGGGGAGGGCCAACCCCACAGCCGCTATTCGTTCAGCGGCGATGATGCTTGAGTTCTTAGGGGAAAAAGACGCTGCTCTAAAGATCTTCAACGCCCTCGAGAGTGTTCCGGAGCCTGGTCTAAAGACCGATGAAGTAGGTACTTACTATGCAGAAAGGATATAACAAATGCCCATAGTTGAAAGTGAAAAGATCTGGATGGATGGTTCGTTGGTTGATTGGAAGGACGCCAACATACACGTTTTATCTCATGGACTCCATTATGGATCTGGTGTTTTCGAGGGAGTGCGAGCCTATGCGACTGATAACGGGCCAGCAATATTCCGGCTCAAGGATCATGTCGATCGTTTCTTTAACTCTGCCAAGATGCTCTTGATGGAGATTCCATTCTCTAACGAACAGATCTTTGATGCTATCAAAGAGACTGTCAGAGTGAACCACCTCGATTCTTGCTACATTCGTCCGATTGCCTTTTTAGGCTACGGTGAGATGGGGCTAAACCCACTGATGTGCAAGACATCGGTTTCGATAGCAGTTTGGCCCTGGGGGACCTATCTAGGTGAAGAGGGTCTGCAAAACGGAATTCGCACGAAAGTGTCTTCTTGGCAGCGGCACGATCCCAACTCGGTTCCTCCTGCGATAAAGTGCACCGGTATGTACGTAAACTCCTCCTTGGCTAAGGTGGAGGCCATCAAAAGTGGTTACGATGAGTGTATCCTTTTGAACCCTCAGGGAGAAGTTTCCGAGTGTACTGGTGAAAATATCTTCGTTGTAAAAGGAAAAACACTAATGACTCCGCCGATCTCCTCGGGTGCTTTGGACGGGATAACTAGAGACTCGATTATGAAGGTCGCATCAGATCTTGGATTCGAAGTAAAAGAGCAGACGCTTCTTCGGTCAGATCTCTACGTGGCTGATGAAGCATTTTTAACTGGCACGGCGGCAGAGGTTGTGCCGATCGCTTCAGTCGACGACCGTGTTGTTGGTACTGGTAAGCCTGGAGATATGACAAAACAGCTCCAAGGCGCGTTCTTTTCGATAGTTCGTGGAGAAGATAAGAGATACGGAGAATGGCTGGAGCATGTCCTTTGATCATGTAAGTGGACTTCCAGCATATGTAGATGTATACGATACGACGCTAAGGGACGGTGCACAACAAGAAGGCATCTCCCTTACCGTCGAGGATAAACTACGTGTTGCTAGACAGTTGGACTCCATGGGTTTTCGTTTTATTGAGGGTGGCTGGCCTGGTGCTAATCCAAAAGATGCAGAGTTTTTTCGACGGGCGCCAGCCGAATTGAAGCTGGAGAATGCGACTTTAGTAGCCTTTGGTTCTACTCGTCGTGCGGGTGCCAAGACGGAGTCGGATCCCACGCTGAGAGCCCTACTTGAAGCTTCGACTGGCTCTGTATGTCTGGTGGCAAAGGCATGGGACTATCACGTTACTGATGCCTTGAGAACTACGTTGGACGAGGGCGTCAAGATGGCGTTCGATTCGGTTAGCTTTCTGGTAAGGGAGGGGCTGCAGGTGTTTTTTGACGCCGAGCACTTCTTCGACGGCTATAAACGTAACCCAATGTACTCTTTAGCAGTTCTCGATGCCGCCGAGCAGGCTGGAGCCCGTACCATTGTTTTATGCGATACCAATGGAGGTGCACTTCCATACGAGGTCGAAGAGATAGTCTCCAACGTAAAGGAAGTTTGTTCAACTCAGGTTGGGGTTCATTTCCATAACGACTCGGGATGTGCCGTAGCAAACTCCCTTACAGCCGTTAGATCTGGTGCGACTCATGTTCAGGGTTGCATCAACGGTTACGGAGAACGAACCGGGAATGCGAATCTATCAACGGTGGTTCCAGATCTGACATTAAAGATGGGCATAGAGACCGTTCCACGTGAAAAGATCCAACTTATCTCTTCGATATCTCGTCACGTTGCGGAGATTGTAAACCTCCCCCTATCTTCGCAGTCTCCATACGTAGGATCCTCTGCATTTACCCATAAGGCGGGTCTACATGTAAGTGCGATAGCACGTAGGCCAGACGCATACGAACATGTGGATCCAGAGACAGTTGGAAATGGAACTCGCTTTGTCGTGTCGGAGATGGCAGGACGCCAGAGCCTACTGTTGAAAGCGAACGAGTTAGGGGTCGAAATTAGAGAAGACTCCTTATCCCAAGTGTTGGAGAGACTTAAAGAACTTGAACACAAAGGGTACCATTTTGAGGTTGCTGATGGGTCTTTAGAGTTGCTTCTTCGTAGAAGCGAGGGCTGGAGACAGGAGTTTTTTACTCTCGAGTCCTTCAAAGTGCTGACTGAGTACAAAGAAGGAGGAGAGTCCGTAACCGAGGCGACAGTCAAGTTGATTATAGACCAAGCTAGAGTCATAGAGACTGCAGAGGGGAACGGTCCGGTCTCAGCTCTTGATGCAGCGTTACGGAAAGCTCTCCGTCCGCACTTTAACTCATTAGATGGACTTCACTTAACAGACTTCAAGGTAAGAGTATTGGACTCGAACAAGGCGACCGACGCTACTGTAAGGGTGTTGATCGATTCTGCTAACGGAGATGATTCTTGGTCGACTATCGGCGTCTCTTCTAACGTAATTGAGGCATCATGGCACGCTCTAGTTGATTCGTTGGTCGTAGGACTCCTAAGAGCGGCTTTGGGTAGCGTCAGAGGGGGGTAAACTTCCAACTGAGTCGAGATTAGAGGTAAAAGTTTGAGGCTCGTTAGAAATGGATCGGAGGAAACATGACGCAGCCGGACTTTGTTCCGATAACGATCTCTGTGGCTAAGTTTTACCGTGGAGAGATTCCTTCAAAGGAACTTAGGCGACCTGCGGAGTTCAAAGGTTCTAGGCGTTTTCGCGGTAGACTTTTTGGATCTCCTGGGCCTGACCAGGGATACATACTTAACATAGTCGAAGGATACGTGGAGAAGCTGGTTTTGCGTCCCGGAGAGTCTCTAGCAGACGCAGTAATGGCACTGGTAGTGATCGGCTCCAAGCGCGCCTCTATTTTTGGACGGGCGCCTATGAAGTTTGATATTGACTTCGCGTTGGAGTTACTTCGACTCTCCCAGGATGTATTCGGCGATTTCGCTGGGGTTCGAAAGAAACTGTTAGTGGGTTTGGCTCACGACTACGTTGCGCAACGAGAGTTGGCGGACCTTTTCAACGATGATCTTTTGAAGTTGACACCTCAAGGTGTTGCTGAACATACGGAGATTTGGGATGAGTGGCTTGAGGAGCCGCCGGTCCTATCCGCCTAAAATCACTCTTGGACCTTTCCCCCACGATATGTAGTGCCACAACCAGTTGATGAGCACCGATAGTTTATTTCTTGCTCCAAGGAGAGTCATAAGATGGAGGATGAGCCAAGCCATCCATGCGAGCCACCCAGTGAGGTCGACGCCACCTTTTAATTGTGCGACCGCTGCTCTACGTCCTATGGTGGCCATGATTCCACGATCTTTGTAGACAAAAGGTGATGTTGGTACATTAGTTACAAGATTTTTTATCTGTAAAGCCGCGTGCTTGCCCCCTTGAAGTGCGGGCTGGGCTAGCTGCGGAACGATTTGATTTTTGGAGTTTGCAGCCGCAATGTCGCCGACCGCAAAGATGTTGTCGTATCCTGTAACTCTGAGATCGGGTTCAACTAAGATTCTGCCACCTCGCCCTTGAGGTAGACCTAAGGTGGCAGTAAGGGCAGGAGCTCCTACTCCAGCTGCCCAGATCAATATTCCATAAGGTATATCTTTGTCACCACTGAGGTGGACCTTCTCGGGGGTAATCTCATCGACGGCGCTATTGAGTGTAACCTCGACACCTCGTCTTTTGAGTTCTTCTAATGCATACTGTGAGAGAGGATCGTCGAAAGCTTCAAGTATCTTATCTCTCTGTTCTATAAGAATAACCCTCACCAGGGATCTAGGAATTGAGGTATAGTCTGTGCGGAGTGCTCGGTCGCAAAGCTCTGCTGAGGCTCCAGCCATCTCAACGCCTGTGGCCCCACCACCAACCACGACAAAAGTGAGGCATCCTTCGGTTATTCCGTGTGCCGCGGCGAGTTCAAATTGATGAAAGATTCGATTGCGAACCTCAAGAGCGTCGTCCAAGGTATAGATAGCATGTGAGTACTCCGCAGCACCTTTTACTCCGAAGTAGTTCGATGTAGCTCCAAAGGCGAGTATCAGGTAGTCATACCCAATCTTTGATCCATCTTCGAGCTCAATCAGATTTGACTCCTTTGCAAGTTTAGAGAGCTCTCCTTGGCGAAAGCGCACTTGAGGGTACTTTCTCAGCAGCGTTCTTATGGGAAATGACACGTCTCCGGGATTTAGACCAGCAGTTGCCACTTGATAGAGCAAGGGTTGAAAGGTGGCAAAGTTATGTCTATCGATCAATAAAATATCAAAGTTTTCGCGGTAGAGAGTCTCTACTGCGGACAAACCTGCAAACCCAGCGCCCACGATTACGACCTTTTTCCTTGTTGTAGAGTCGAAGTTTGCCAAATTTAAGGCGTGTTTTCTGTCTCTCGCTAAAGGCCATCTCATGGTCTATTCCTTTACTTGGTGCCGTTTCGGATGTGTTAGCGTCATAATATAGCTCCTCGGGCGCAAGAGTGTAAAAGGATGTGACAATGCCGATTGGTATGAAGTAGAGGTTGCGGCAAAAGAAAGCCCTGTTATATGGAACAGGGCTTTCTTTTTTAGCAGTAGGCTCCTACTTTGAGGCGTTTTGGTCCTTGTAAAAGTCTCGCCAGATTAACTTATAGAGCCCTATTTTTTCAGGTATTGATCTCACTCCAGGAATGAAAGGTATCGAGGCGAAGCCTAAGGTTAGTAGTACCATTATCGACATTACAAGCGCGTCTGCGTTGGACGATGTCGACATCGGTGGAATCTGATACCACATGGTGTAGAGCCATAACCAAGGTTGACCGGGCCACTTGTCAGTCTCGTTCATCATACCCCACTGATCACCGGTGAGATGATCTTGTTGGGCAAGCGTAGCCATGTAGCTTCCGTCGGCCATAAATAAAAGGGGTTTGGTATAGTCGGTCCCATAGAACTGATGAGAGTTTTCTAGATCTGAGTCTAGTCCGCCAGTGTTCGCCATGGTCAGGAGGTTCTTCATGAGAATCGGAATGGGACCATAGTTGCCCTTCGGAACAGATATTGAGTTACCGATCACGGCAAGCTTTGTGTCCGCTTTGGCAAAGCTGCTGTTCCATGTGTTCTGCAAGGAGGGCGTTGCAGATTCATAGGTTATCAGAGCGTCCTTGAGAGTTGGGTTGTTGGGAATCGTTGACAGTGGTTGCAATACGAAGTCCTGAGCCGAGTTGATTGGAATTCGAACTCCTGCAATCTTTTGTAGCGATATCGGTCCAATAGATTGAAGTGCGCCAGTTCCGTTGTTGTAGGGAGGTCCGTAGCTGCCTGAAAACGATGTACCAGCAAGCTCCGTTGCGGCGGTAGTTACAAAGTCTACCGGATCTGCTTTTGCCCATCTTTGGATGGTGAGGGGTGCTTTATTCGGAGAGGAGAATACGACCGATAGCGTGACCGAAAGCAACGAAACTACAATGAGAGCTATGACCCCTTCTTTGATGATGTCATAAGGTCTGACCTTACCGCTCCAAGGCTTCGCGTAGTCTTGCTTATCCTCGAACGTTCCTATGGGAGGAACAACTCCCTTGACGCGAACTCCAAGGATGTGAACGCCAACGATTATTACTACTAGGAGCGGAAGGAGGAGTATGTGCCACATAAACATTTGACCAAAGTTCATGAGATTGAAGAAGGCTCCAATCCCGATGGAGTTCATAGCGTCTTTCCCTTGTGTCGATATCCACTGAGAGTCAAAGTTTTGCTGGGACAGGTATCCTGTAAATGCGGCGCCTATTGAAACTAAGAACGCTACTGCACCAGTAATCCAAGTCAGTGCTCTTTTGCCACGCCAGGCCGCCATGAAGAACTTTCCCCAAAGGTGAACTACCATAAAGAAGAAGAACAGTTCAACGCTCCAAAGGTGGAGCGAGTTTATAAAGTGACCTTCGGGACTCTGCTGCCACCATGAAGGACCAAAAAACGCCAGGATTCCGCCCGAGATTGCTACGACACCAAGAGCTGAAAGCGTCAGTACCCCGAACACGTAGATCCAACTGGAAACATAGGCTGGCTGACTATCTGGGAGTAGTTTTTGCGGAGGAAGTTCCCCGACAGCCTTTCGACGAAGTTTTGTCGTCCACTGATGGTTGATTACATCTTCGTCATCGATTTTTGTATCTTTAATCTCCTTATCGTCTATCATTTTTTTCCTCCCGGTCGGTGTGGAAAGGGAATTACCATTGCGAGCGCTAAGACTACTAACATGAGTAGAATCAGGATGAGGTTTGCTACAGACATCTGTATGAACCCCCATTTGATATAGGAACCAGGCCCACTAAGGTTTATTAGGGCTCCTACAATTAATGAAAATACATTGACCCCAAGCATAAAGTCTCCTTTATAAGCAACGTAACTGTACTTTTGTCTTTACATGATGATTATAAAGTAGTTAGGGAAGTATGACTAGGGTCATTTGTACCGTCTTGCTGCTCTTGGGTTAGAGGCGACTGTCCCGGTGGAACGTTCTTCGTTAGCGAGCCAAGGGCTTAATTGTAAGTCTGCAGTCAACTACAGATGCACTGCTAGCTGTTATGGACGAAGTACTCCCTTGCAACTTGGACAGGTAAACTTGCTTTAGATCAGCTATCCTTTACAGCACGTTCGTTAGTCGACGTGGATGAAAGTCATGGCGTAACTTATATCTCCTTAGACCCACTCGACTTGCTTGTTAGGGGAAGTAACGGATCCTATCTTTTATGAACCCTCTAGTCTTCGCTCTATATCTCATATGTTAAGGCGACAACTACCGAACCATTTCTTATAGATCCTAAATCAGCGAAAGGAGTGTTCTGCAACGGCTACCGCAGGTTGAGCCCGCCATCGAGAAGAACAACTTCACCTGTGATGTAGGTGTTTGCGACGAGTGCTGACACGATGTCGGCGACATCATCGGGTTGTGCGGCACGACCCATGGGCGCGTTCTCGCGCCAGAAACGTTTCGTTTCGGTCCAATCAGCTGTCATCGGGGTGTCGACGAGACCGGGGGCAATAGCGTTAACGCGGACGACAGGCCCGAGGGCGGCAGCGAGCAACTTGGTAGTATGATTTAGTGCTGCTTTGCTGGCGGCATATGGGATAGACGATCCCTTAGGGTGTACGCCGGCATGGCTAGTTATGTTGATCACTGCACCCCCTCCTGGTTTCGTAGAAGTACGCAGAGCTGCCAGCGCGTTGGAAGTGAGGAGCCACGGCGCTATGAGGTTGACGTCTAGGAGGCGCCGCCACACCGACGCAGTAACGGTTTCGAGGTTGTCGTGAGGGATGGGCCAGCTGATCCCCGCGTTATTAACCAGCACGTCGAGACGTCCGTAAGTACTTATGACGGCATCGATGAGCGCCTTGCATTCAATCTCATCGGCGAGGTCTGCCTGTTCGTATGTACTACCGAGTTCATGGGCCAGACGGAGTCCGGCGTCACGGCTGGAACGTGAATGCACGACGGCGATCATACCGTCCGCCGACATGCGTCGTGCGATTGCCGCACCGATCCCTGACGTAGAACCGGTTACGAGCGCAACGCAGAGGTTTTTGGTATCTTTCGAGGTCGAGTATGCTTTTATACTTTGTATTTTAGTGGTTACCCAACTTGGGTACTCCCTACTACGGATTTAGATGACCCTTTAGGATGCTCTTCTAAAGAGTTGGCGTTTAAACCGAAAGGGCCTTACCCTTTTGGTATAGTTGTTGTAGTGCTTTGTGTCACCGGCGCCTTTACCGGTAGACCGTCAACATTTATCACGTACCATATTCCTCCTTTGCCCTCGGCTCGATACTGACCGGGACCGGTATCTCCGGAGTAGGTGTATAAAGGGTGCTGTCCGTAGGCGACCTGCTCTCTTTGCCCTGAGATGTCTGCTTCTAGTACTCCAATGTAGGCGGCGAGGACTCCTCCGGAGGCTTGCGGTGCACCATTTGTAAGATATGGTGGAAAGGCTCTAGCACAGATGTTCGAACAAAATGACTGTCGATATTGATCTCCCAACCTTATGTAAAGTGTCTTACCTGTACTAGTCGTAAGGATTTGTCCGAATGGCGAGTTGCGATATGAAAGCACGGCAGGACCTGGTGGATGACCCTGAATCCATCCGGGAAGCGTTGTCGAGGGGTAGTTTTGTACAGCAAAACCTGCTCCACTGTCTAAAGAAGGATTAGATCCTTGTGGAGATCCTTGTAGAAGGTGAGTATTCGTACCTGAGTACCCCCCCTTATAAGTGGCCTTACCGTTAGAAGATCCAGGCACTACCACGGGAGCGGCCCCAGCGGGACCGTACTCTCCATTGGTGTAGTGGCAAGCACTTAGCGTTGTTGCTGCAGCCGTTATGCCTAAAAATGCCTTCACTATATTACTTTTCACATAGGTGAGTCTAACGATGCTATGGACGCTTATGCTCTTTCAAAGTTAAGGGTAGCTTCATTAAGCGCTATGAAGGTCTCTGACTCTGAGGCGTTTACTCGTAACCGAGTCAGAGTCTAAGAATGTGTTTCGACTCAACACCTAGGTGTTTATCGAGTTGGTAAACGATGGGCTCACCATTTGGTATTTCGTACTTTACGATCTCGTTGTCTGATACGTTCTCCAAGTGCTTAATTAGCGCTCTTAGAGAATTTCCGTGAGCGGAGACCAGTACGGTCTCCGCTTCAATTAAGCGTGGCACTAACTCATCATACCAAAAGGGCATCATTCTTTCTAAGACGTCTTTTAGGCACTCTGTCGCAGGTAGTAGTTCTCTTGCGACTTTTCGATACCGAAGATCTTCAAAGAGATCCACCATATCGTTAGGATGTAGCGGGGGAGGTGGTGTGTCGAACGATCGTCGCCACAGTTTCACTTGATCGTCTCCGTAGAGCTGAGCTGTTTCGGCCTTATTGAGACCTTGTAACGATCCATAGTGCCGTTCATTCAAACGCCAAGACTTTTCTACAGGTATCCAACTTAGTTCCATCTCGTAGAGAGCCAGATCTAGAGTCTTTACTGCTCGCTTCAGAACCGAGGTGAAGGCGACAGTTGGAAGTAGTCCAGCTTGGGATAGGAGTTTTCCTGCTCCTACAGCCTCTCTTATTCCTTGGTCAGTGAGGTCAACGTCAACCCATCCCGTGAACCGGTTCTCAAGGTTCCAGGTGCTTTGACCGTGTCGTAAAAGTATCAAAGTTGCCACGTCAAAACAATAGTAGGAATCGTGCCCAGAACCAATCTCGGAAGTCTATGCACTCGACATAATCCTGAGTGAACATGACTCAACTTTTCAGTTCAATCTAAGAATATAGGAATAATGTTGTGTTATGAGTGTTGAGTCATACGCAAAGTTGATATAGACTGACTCAGGTTATATTATTTAGTTAAGTTAAAGTGTATAAAAAATAGGAGGCGTACATGCCTAAGGCAGTAGGTATAGATCTTGGAACCACTAACTCTGTGGTATCTGTTCTAGAAGCGGGTGATCCAGTAGTCATCCCGAACGCGGAAGGTGGAAGGACTACGCCTTCTGTTGTAGCGTTTGCAAAGAATGGTGAAATCTTGGTAGGCGAGGTTGCCAAGAGACAGTCGATTACTAATCCAGATCGTACGATACGGTCTGTGAAGCGTCATATGGGAACCTCTTGGTCGATAGATATCGACGGAAAGAAGTATACGCCACAGGAGATAAGTGCCAGAGTCTTGTCGAAGTTAAAAAGGGATGCCGAGGCTTATCTGGGAGATACCGTGACTCAAGCGGTTATCACTGTTCCAGCATACTTTGACGATGCACAGAGGACCGCAACTAAAGAGGCTGGACAGATTGCGGGCCTTGAGGTGCTTAGGATCATCAACGAACCTACTGCTGCAGCTCTTTCGTACGGCCTGGATAAAGAAGGCGCAGACCAGACTGTTCTTGTCTTTGATCTCGGTGGCGGCACCTTTGATGTTTCCGTTCTAGAGATCGGTGACGGAGTCTTTGAAGTCAAGTCGACCTCTGGAAACACACATCTTGGTGGTGACGATTGGGATCAAAGAGTTATCGATTGGTTAGTCAAAAGTTTCAAAGGCACAGAGGGTGTGGATCTCTCTGGAGACAAGATGGCTATGCAAAGGCTCAAAGAAGCCGCCGAAAAGGCCAAGATTGAACTTTCTGCGATGATGGAGACAACGATAAATCTTCCTTTCATTACAGCCACAGCCGAGGGACCCAAACACCTTGATATCAAACTTACGAGAGCGAAGTTCCAAGAACTTACTCAGGACCTTGCTGATGCTTGCAAGGGCCCCTTTGAGCAAGCGATTAGGGACGCGGGACTAACAACTGACAAAATTGATCACGTTGTCATGGTGGGTGGATCAACTCGTATGCCTGCTATCCATGACCTCGTAGTGTCTCTTACTGGCAAAGAGCCACATAAGGGTGTGAACCCAGACGAAGTCGTTGCCGTAGGAGCAGCTATCCAAGCTGGTGTCTTGAAAGGCGAAGTAAAAGACGTTCTTCTTCTCGATGTAACTCCTCTCTCTTTAGGAATTGAGACAAAAGGCGGTGTGATGACGAAGTTAATAGAGCGCAACACCACGATTCCGACACAGAGAACTCAGGTCTTTACGACAGCCGACGACAATCAACCTTCCGTTGAGATACATGTCCTTCAGGGCGAACGAGAGATGGCAATGTATAACAAAACTCTCGGTCGCTTCCAGCTTGTAGGGCTTCCACCAGCACCAAGAGGAATTCCCCAGATTGAGGTCACCTTTGATATCGATGCTAATGGAATCGTGCACGTGTCCGCGAAAGACAGAGCCACCTCAAAAGAGCAGTCGATCACTATTACCGGATCGACAAGTCTCTCTAAAGATGACATCGAGCGTATGGTAAAAGATGCGGAGGCTCACGAGGCTGATGATAAAGCACGTCGTGAAGAGGCTGAGGTTAGAAACAATGCAGACACCTTGGTGTATCGCACCGAGCAGTTGGTCAAGGAGCAAGGCGAGAACCTGAGCGGGCCGGAAAAGGAATCCGTTGAGTCATCTTTGGCTGAGCTAAAGACCGCAATAGCTGGTGATGATATCGGCAAAATTAAGTCTGCTACTGACGCCTTGATGTCAGCTAGCCAAAGTTTCACACAGAAGCTTTATGAAGAGGCAGCTAAGTCTGCTTCGAGTTCAGATATGGGATCTTCAGGAGCAACGAGCTCTTCCGATGACGAGATTGTAGATGCTGAGATCGTTGATGAGCCCAATAAGGAGAGCTAGTGAGTAGGGAAGATAGTACCGATAACCTTCGTGATGAGGAAGACACGCTAGAGCATCCGTTGATCTCCGAAGCTGGCGAAAATCTTGAAGGGGAGGAAGGGACGGATGAAAACTCTTCCTCCTTACAAGAGGAGTCTATTGATGACGGTAGCGCTGATATTGATATTGAATTCGAGCTACTGAAGAAGGAAAGAGACGAGTTTCTTGAGGCTCTACAGAGACTCAAGGCAGACTTTGATAACTTCAAGAAGCGAGTAGACAAGCAAAGAGTCGATACGATTGAACGAGCCAATGAAGACTTGATCAAGAAACTCCTTCCTGCTCTAGATACGTTGGAACTTGCGAGAACCCACATCCGAGAAGGCGAGTTCGAGTCGCCCTCTTACGTGGAGCAGATAGGTTCTGCGCTGGTCGAGACGCTTTCCAAAGAGGGACTGGAGCAGATATCCCCTTTGGGATCAAGGTTCGATCCATCTGAAGCAGAAGCCGTGGCTCATGAAGAAGGAGACGGCGAACAGATTGTGACTGAGGTGCTTAGGGTTGGATATCGCTGGCGAGGAAGGATCATACGTCCCGCTATGGTCAAAGTGTCTGGTTAGGAGGCGATATGACCGTCCAGAGGGAGTGGTTCGAAAAGGACTACTACAAGGTTCTGGGAGTGTCCAAAGATGCGAGCGATAAGGATATAACAAAAGCTTATCGCAAACTCGCAAAGCAGTACCATCCTGACGCTAATCCTGGATCTGAGGATAAGTTTAAGCAGGTTTCTGCAGCTTATGATGTTCTTGGAGATCCAGCAAAACGTAAAGAATATGATGACGCAAGGTCCGCCGGTCCTATGGCAGGAGGCTTTGGAGGCGGAGCTGGGTCGAACTTCGACTTCAAAGTGGAGGATCTTGGGGACCTAATCGGGGGTCTGTTCAATAGGGGTAGATCTAAAAGTGCTGGCCCTCAACGTGGAAGTGATCTTGAAGCTGAGATTCACCTGTCGTTCGAGGAAGCTGCCACTGGCGTCACCACGTCGGTAAATGTGATAGGTGACGCGAACTGCGTCACCTGTGGTGGAACAGGTGCAGCTCCTGGTACGGTACCGCAGGTATGTGCAAGGTGCCAAGGTAGCGGTTCAGTAAGTGACAACCAAGGATTTTTCTCCTTTTCTCAGCCTTGTCCTGCTTGTGGAGGTAGAGGAATCATTGTCGCCAAAGCGTGTCTGTCCTGCAAAGGAACGGGAGTTGAAAGGCGCTCAAGACAAGTGAGGATCCGAATCCCCCCGGGGGTGGAGTTGGGACAAAGGATTCGTATTAAGGGAAAGGGCGATTTAGGGAAAAACGGTGGGCCTCCTGGTGACCTCTATGTGGTGGTACATGTGGGTCGACACGAACGCTTCGGTAGGAGCGGAAACGATCTGACGATTACGGTTCCCGTGAGTTACCCTGAGGCGGCTCTTGGTGCGGTTGTCTCAGCACCTACCTTGGATGGGTCAAAGGTATCACTTAAGGTTCCTCCGGGGACGAAGTCAGGGAGGACCTTTAGAGTTCGAGGGAAAGGTATTCCGTCCTCCAAGAAGGGGGTAACGCCTGGTGATCTTTTAGTAACGGTAGAGGTTTGGGTGCCAGAGAGCTTAGACCAAAAGCAGAGGAAGCTCATAGAAGAGTTGGCTAAATTGACGCCCGAACCCCCGAGAGGTTAACTGTGAGAGGTGTGAGAGAAGATGGCGGGTAGATCGGCACGAGGAGGCATTGAGTCACCCTTTGAGAGGCGAAATGACAGAGCGGTGTACGTGATCTCGGTCGCCGCGGAACTATCTGGGATGCATCCGCAGACGTTACGAATCTATGAACGAAAGGGACTCTTGGATCCCGCTCGGACAGACGGTGGCTCAAGACGTTATAGTCAAGATGATATTGATCGACTACGAAGAATCCAAGAACTTACGAACCTAGGTATAGGTCTGGAAGGTGTCAAGAGGATTATGGCCTTAGAGGCAGAGATCAAAGACTTAAAGGATCAGATGCAAGCTCTGCAAGAGCAGTCCAAGGTGGAAAAAGAGAAGATTCATAAGCACTACCGCAGAGACTTGGTGCCTCTTTCTCAGGCCGTGGTGCTCTTCAGGGGAACGATTAAAGGCTAGAAATAGGTCTTGAGTGCGAAGGTTGGCCTTATCGATCCAAATGCAACTTACGAAGATGGTGGTGAAAGAATA
>JAKBGL010000137.1 GCA_021833085.1 Actinomycetes bacterium
GAGCCCCAAGCTCCGGGGGAGAGACTCGAACTCTCAACCTAACGGTTAACAGCCGCTTGCTCTGCCGATTGAGCTACCCCGGAATCTCAAACTACGCTAGTAGGTACGGAGATAAAATCATGCAAAATTTAGTCCTGAACCGAGGCTTTTAACTGATCTACTACATCGGCTCGACGAAGACGATTTATCGCCCGTGTCTCAATCTGTCTAACCCGCTCTCTTGAGACCGAGAAGCGTTTTGAAGTCTCTTCGAGGTTGTGGATCTTTGAGTCGTCTAAACCAAATCGAAATCGTAAGATCTGCTGTTCGTGCTCACCTAGCGCTGACATCGCCTTTTCGAGCGCATCTTTCAAGTCTTGCCTTAGTATTGACTCATCTAACTCTTCACCGTCACTGTCACTGTAAACCTCCAACAAAGTAGTGTCACCCTCTTGAGAGACAGGGGTCTCAAGAGATATCACATCGAGAAGAAGTCGGCTCAGCTCGTCAAATTTTTCTATGGGGACGCCCATTGAAGTGGCAACCTCTTCTGCAGTTGGTTCTCGACCCAACCTCTGTTCTAGTTCTCTTCGAATTTTCGTAAGTTCTACTAACTGATCATGGATATGCACTGGAACTCTTATACTTCTACCTTGTCCCGTTATTGCTGCGGACATAGCTTGTTTGATCCAGTGGGTGGCGTAAGTAGAGAATCTAAAACCCTTGTCAACATCGAATTTATCTACGGCTCGCATAAGGCCAAGGTTGCCCTCTTGTATGAGATCAAGCATAGGAATACCGAGTCCTTGGTACTTTTTGGCGATCGATACAACAAGTCTAAGGTTTGCCCTTGTGAACTCGCTCTTGGCTAGCTCTAGTTCTTTTTGGCGGCGTTTCTCATCTTTGCTAAGCGTCGCCGGATCCTTCCCTAAGACACTCCAACCACTCTTTATAGTCTTTGCCAACTCCACCTCACGTTCTTGAGTAAGCAAGGGGGTCTGTCCAATGTCCTTCAAGTACGAGCGCAAGGAGGCGTCTTGGTGTGAGTTTCCAGTCATCTATGTCCCAAAGTCAAGTTTCTTTCTAGACCTACTCTACTTGCCGTCCCTCACCTCTAGTAGCCATGTGATCAATTCACCAGTATTGTCGGCTATATTCTCTCCACGACCGATCGATTCGACCAAGCGCCGTGCAACCGCAATCTGATTCGACAGGCTTAAAAGATCTCCACTTCCTTCACCTCTTCTTAGCCTTTGAGTAATAACTTCGAGTTCGTAAAGGGCTTCCCGTGATACAAAGGTCGAAACAACGTCCAATACCTCAGAGGTGGGTGGGTCTGAGACAAGCCGGAAAAACAGGTCAGACAAACCATCCGGACTAGCCTGAACCTTCGAAGCAACCTCAGTAACCGAAGTACAACCGCAAGCCAGTTCTGCCAACGATGAAAGCTCCGATACTCGAAATAACCTCGGCGAGATGATCTCCGAAAGCTCTAGAGGGTCGTTGACCAGATGCCTAAGAGCCTCTAAGGCTGCTCTATCACCCTCGCTAACGTTATAGACCCTTGAAGTGCTGGAAGGTTGTGAACCTCTACGATGTACCTTTGATCGCCGCTCAACTTGATTCTTGAGTTCGGAAAAACTAATCTTGGTTGCATCAGCAACCAAGCCTAGGTACTCAGATCTAACCAAGGGAGAAGGGTGTTCAATCAGCATATTTAGAGCCGTCTCAGCAACCTTTGCTCGCTTTTCAGATGTGTCCATCTCCGAGTTCTCAAAGAGTCTCATGAGGCGAAAACGTAGGTAGGGTTCAGCCTCGGTCACCATCTTGGGTAAGAGCTCAGGGTTGTCTTTAGCCACCTCAGCAGGATCTTTCCCAAAGGGAATCTTTGCAACGTAGATCTGGAGGTTGAAGTTTTGTTCAAACTTGTAAAGTCTCTCAGCAGCGCTCTGACCTGCACCATCTGCATCAAACGATAAAACTATTCGTCTAGAGAAGTTCTTCAAGCGTTCGAAGTGCTCATCGGAAAGGGCCGTACCACAGGTCGCTACCGCATTTTCAACTCCCGACTGCCAAAGTCCGATCACGTCGGTATAGCCCTCACAGACGACCACCTCGTCTAACTGGACGATCTTCGCTCTTGCCAAGTCCAACCCGTAAAGTACCCGTCTTTTGTGATAGAGATAGGTCTCAGGGGAGTTCTTGTACTTTGGTAGATCGTAGCTACTTTTTGAGGCGAGTTCCGGTAGTATTCGGCCCCCGAAAGCCACGACTCGACCAGTAGCGTCTGAGATCGGAAACATAACTCTACCTCGAAAGTGGTCCCGAACCGTGCTTCGGTCATCTCGATATCCAAGTCCTACCTCTACAAAGTCATCCTCGTCTGCTCCAATTGCTCTTCGCAAAAGATCAGGTTCTTCAGGCGCCCAACCAACACCAAAGTGTTTGATGGCGTCAGGGGAGATCTTTCTTGACTTGAGATACTCTCTTGCGATCCGACCGGTAGTAGGGTCTTCTAGGTTAGCTCTAAACCAATCGCGCGACCTAGCGAGCAACGTTAGGTGGAGTTCACGCCTACTCTTTGAGATACTAATGTCCCTTTGACTCTGACTTATTTCAATTCCACTACGTCTAGCTAGGTGTTCAAGTGCCTCTTGAAAGTCAATTTTTAGGGTATTCATCACAAAACTCAGCGCGTCTCCAGAAGCGTGACAACCAAAACAGTAATAGAGTCCCTGTTCAAGGTTTACAGATAACGACGGGGTACCTTCAGAGTGAAAGGGACAAAGCCCAACAAATCGTCTTCCTACACGGCGAAGGGGAACCTGTTCTCCAATCAAAGCAACGATGTCCGTGGCGTTTAGAACTCTCTCCTTGTCGTCGTCTGAGTAGGCCATCTTCTTAAGCAATCCTAGTACCCAACGGCTCATTGCTACAGCAATGTTGGTATCGTGCCCTAGAAGAAACAGGAGCTTTCACACAACCGAGATCCCGCCTCCTTAGGTATCTGTGCCATAGCCGGAGTTGCAAAGTAAATGCCACGCCTCCAACTCGTCGGCTTGGATAACCCTCCTCTTCCCCAGACTTTGCTGAAACCTGATTGGCGAGCGAGAGACACTCTGGTTGAACACCTTGCTATCTAGACAAGCCCACGGTACAAGTTAAACAACTACCGAGACGGGATAGGATTAGTTGAACTATAAATACCCGGTAAGGAGTCAAGCTCCACTTGCAAAAAGGTACTATATGGACTTAAAAGAAGCTGCCAACCAGTTAGGCGTGCACTACCAGACTGCCTATCAATGGGTTAGAGAGGGGAGACTTCACGCGGAAAAAATCGGTTCGACCTACAGGATCGACGAGGGTGATCTGCAGCACTTAATCGAAGAGCGCTCCAAGCCGTCTCCTCCTCCTAAAGAGATGCGAGTACGAGACTGGGTTGCACAACAGGAAAAGCTTCTCAACCACCTCCTCGTGGGAGAAGAGTTGCTAGCGCGAGTGCAGATTCAAAGGCTCGCCGATGGCAAGGTGCCGGTCATCGACGTATGTGAAAACCTCTTGAGCCCTGTTCTTACAGAGATCGGCGACCGATGGGCAAACGGAACCCTGACAATAGCAGAAGAGCATCGAGCGTCCGCTATCGTCGAACGTTCCTTAGCTAATCTTATGTTAAGCCCCTCTGGCAGACCAAAGGGTGTCGTCATCGTTGCCACTCCACCCGGCGATGAACACTCTCTTCCCGCCACGATGGCCACTGCCGCTCTTCGTAACAACAGGTGGATTACCCACCACCTCGGAACACAAGTCCCAGCTCTAGACCTGGTAAAGATCTCAAAGGATACCGAAGCGGACTTGGTGGTCCTAACGGTAACTAACCCCGACGCTCGTCAGGCAGCAGTTGAAGTGGAAGAGACTCTTGATAACTATAACATTGCACATGTTAGCGGAGGAATGGGCTCCAAGCTAAGAGATCTCCTAGAGTCAGTAAACGCTCTAGCCAAAGGCGACTAAAGATTATAAGACAATAACCCTAATCGCGAGCTCCAAGCACTGCATGCGCTGCAGCAAGTCGAGCAATTGGGACTCGGTAGGGAGA
>JAKBGL010000138.1 GCA_021833085.1 Actinomycetes bacterium
CATAACCCCAGTCGCGCTTTGCGTCTAAGTTACCTAACGCAATGTGGTCATCTAAGCCAAGTTTTATTCGAGCAACTCCATGAGATATCTTTCGGGTAACAAACTCTAGACCTCTTCTAGGAGACTCGTGATTGAAGAGAATACCCGAGCAACCGTAGATACCGTACGACTCTCTGTAGTTTACAGTAATCCAATGGCCGTAAACTTTCGCGACACCATAAGGGCTCCTAGGATAAAAAGGAGTCGTTTCATTTTGAGGCACTTCACGGACTTTCCCAAACATCTCAGAGGAAGAGGCTTGATAGAAACGAATCTCCGGATCAATCATCCGAATGGCGTCCAAAAGTCTAGTTACCCCTAAGGCAGTCGTCTCACCGGTAAGAACAGGCTGTCCCCACGACGTCTGCACAAAAGATTGAGCTGCGAGATTGTACACCTCTGCTGGGCGGTGTTCTTTGAGAATCGACATCATCGATACTTCATCTAAGAGATCGCCGCTAACGAGAGTTATCGAATCTTGGATATGTGATATCCGCTCAAAGCCGATCGTTGAAGATCTACGCATCATTCCGACAACTTCGTAACCCATGGAAAGCAAAAACTCCGCAAGATACGAACCGTCTTGTCCTGTAATGCCCGTTACTAATGCCTTTTTTGGAGACAACTGGATGACCCTTCTCTTTTTATAATCGAGGTCATGTTAGCGGTTACTGACGAAAGTCAATGCCTTATGGCGCTTTGCACTGTTCATGATGTAGATAGAACTGCGATGGAGCACATCGGTAACTGAGCTTGCTATGGAACCACTTAGAAAAGCCGCTAATGTGTATCAAACCTAAACTCTCAGAGGACGCTTATGAAAGAGACCGCACAAACTCTAAACAAGACGACCCGACATGGTAAAACTAAGTCCGTTCGACTCTCTGCGTCAGATAGAAGAGAGACGCTAATTGATGCTGCAACTTTAACCTTTAGCGAAAAGGGTTACTACGCCACAACGATGGAAGAGGTAGCGATAGCTGCCGGTGTAACCAAACCCGTCATATATCAACACTTCGAGTCAAAGCGAGACCTTTACGAAGCTATTTTGAAAAGAGTAAAGGCCGATTTAGTAGCCGCCCTAGACACCTCTAACACGGCCTTGGACACTAAAAAAGAAAGGTTCGAAAGCGGTTTCGCAGCATACTTCAAGTTCGTTTACGAGAATCGACCTGCCTTTGAGATCATTTTCTCCTCTAGTCCAAGAAAAGATCCAGGGTTCCGAGAGATAGTCGACTCTATTGATAAACACGTCGCGTCGTCGATATCGATGGAGATAGACACATCCCTTGAAGATAGCCATAGGTATCTAATTGCAACAGGAGTTATAGCCTTGGCCGAAGGTATCGCCCGTAGATACCTTCGCGAGTTTGCTCCAGAGCTAGATTCAAACGGCAATCCCATCTCATTTGAAGAGTCAGTAGCGTTGCTCTGGGCCAAGCGAATGTCCTCGTTCATCTGGAATGGACTTGAGTCTTTCGAACGTAAGTACTAAGAGAACTCGTGCAACCTCAATCTACTTGTCCTCCTACGTATACTACAAGTAAAACTCCAACGATTCCAAGTACCAACCCCAACAGAAGCTCAATATAGGGTCTGCCAAGGCTCTCTTGAGTATCTGAATCGATCTTACGCCTAATCCAAACAAACCTAAAGGTGGAGAGCACGATTACCACTACTCCCACTATCACCATAGAGGCGCCGATCATGTCCGCAGATCCGACACTAGTACCTGTAGCTTTGCTATGGAGAGAGACTCGGATATAGGCTACAAATATAGTAAACTTCTCAATCAGGAAACCGAAGGCCATCAACGCAACAGCCGTGCGAATCCACGCTAAAAACGTCCTTTCATTTGCCTGATGATCTGAAAGTCCCTTTATCATGGACCCAGCCTAGGAGAACAACCTCATGGCTTTCACCAATATATCTCTGATGCTCGTCCACGTTAACGTTTACTCAGAAGTAATAGTAGAGATCCTTGGCCCTATACCGAATAGCATTTTAAAGAAAACCGATCTAGATCGAAAAGTCCTCGAGAACCCAAACTCCGTTGTCATCCATTCGAACATCATCCTCGTGCTCCATATGGCCGAGCACTTTTTCCTCAAGCTCATCAACTCTGCTTCTCAAAGACTTAATGGCTCTTCCGAGCAGGTCTGGTTGAGAGGTATCGATAACTCCAGGTCGCCCACGGCTATGGTCATCAACAATCTGCCCCGGAACACCTACTACCACTGCGTCCGGCGGAACAGGTCGTACAACGACGGCGTTTGCTCCAATTCGGGCTCCGTTCCCTACGGTTATCGGACCTAGAATCTTGGCGCCAGCGCCTACTGTTACTCCATTACCTAAGGTAGGATGACGCTTACCTTTCTCTAGTCCTCGGCCCCCAAGAGTTACACCGTGATAGATTGTGACGTTCTCTCCGACTTCGGCGGTCTCCCCGATCACCACTCCCAGAGCGTGGTCGATGAAGAGACCCGGCCCCAGTTGAGCTCCCGGGTGGATATCGACGCTAGTCCATCCTCTTATGAAAAACGAGAGACCACGAGCAAGAAATCTCATATTAGACAACCAGAGCTGATGTGAAACTCTATATCCCCATACTGCATGCACGCCAGGGTAAAAAAGGACTACCTCCAGTAGAGAACGCGCCGCAGGATCTCTATCTTTAGCAGCATACAGGTCCTGCCGCATATCGGCGAGTAACTTAATCACCGAGTCCCTCAAAGAGCTGTGTGCTTAGATATCGTTCGCCAAAAGATGGAACAACAACGACAACGAGTTTTCCCTCATTCTCAGGTCTTTTTGCAACTTCCAAAGCCGCATAGACTGCGGCACCAGATGATATCCCTACTAGGATTCCCTCCTCCTTCGCCATTCGGCGCGCAAACTCAAAGGCCTTTTCAGACGGAACCTGGACGATCTCATCTATGAAGTCTCCGTGATAGTTGCCAGGGATAAATCCTGCCCCAATACCTTGAATGGGGTGAGGTCCTTTGGCGCCGCCAGAGAGCACTGGAGACTCTTGTGGCTCTACTGCAACGGCTCTAAAGGACGGTTTCTTCGCCTTTATCATCTCTGCGATGCCTGAGATCGTCCCCCCTGTGCCAACCCCAGCTACTACATAGTCGACTTGGCCATCGGTATCTCGCCAAATCTCCTCGGCGGTCGTCTTTCTATGGATCTCAGGATTAGCAGGATTCTCAAACTGCTGAGGCATAAAGTAAGTTGAGTCAGACTTTGCGAGTTCCTCGGCCTTTTGAATAGCGCCTCCCATACCTTGGGGGCCCGGAGTAAGTACGAGCTCTGCTCCGTACGCTCGAAGCAACATCCTCCGCTCCCTACTCATCGTCTCGGGCATCGTAAGAATGCACCGATATCCTTTAGCAGCACAGACCATAGCTAGTGCTATTCCAGTATTGCCGCTGGTCGGTTCGACTATAGTCGTACCTTCACTGATAAGCCCTGCTTTCTCTGCGGCTTCTATCATGGCAACACCGATACGATCTTTTACGCTATGAGCCGGATTGAAGAACTCCAACTTCGCAACCACCTCAGCTACGCATCCCTCTGCGACTTTGTTTATCTTTACCAGCGGCGTATTACCTATCAGCTCAGTCACATCGCTTGCAATCTTCATGCTCCCACCTTTCCTCACCGTCTCATAAGTTAACACCAGTCAACCTATCATGAATTCCTACTATTTAACTCAAGTATATAAACAATTGAGATCACGTGCTATTATCTAGAAGTACTCTTGTGTCAAAGAGACAACCTGTTCCTTGTCTTTGAGATCTGCTAGTACTAAAACCTGAGACGATTACGTCCAACCACCTTGACAACTTCGGAACTCTTTGGGCTGGCTAACTTTGTGAGCACGGAGTCATAGCACTAGTAAGTCGGTAATCACCAAAGGCTTGTGGCGGACGATCTCAATAAATCAAGTAGAAAGTCTCAGCCGCGGCACAAGCGAAGGTCACGAGAAACTCGCCTAAA
>JAKBGL010000139.1 GCA_021833085.1 Actinomycetes bacterium
TGACTTGCATCGCGATATCCGCATATTAGGTGTTTTGCCACCCTTCCGACGCTATGCTAGCACTTTGGCTCCGCAGTTTCGACCTCGCTGTTCCTTCAACTTAACGCCTCAAGCGTCTCACTGGAAAGGTCCATCCAACGTAAAGATCGCAAGTAATGGTAAGGACTGTACTTCTTCGTAGTCGGCAAGAACCATATACCGTAGCAACAGCGCAATAGTAGCCGAGCCTTCTAACATATCTACCTTGGAGTACAACGCTCCAGACAAGCCAGAATAGAACGCCACAAAAGTTAGGAACGATCCCTCGAACTAAAAGTTACCTCACAAGACAAAACTTTCTATCATGGTCAGACGCTGAGAAAGTGGAAGACTGGTACTACAAGTCAATAAAGCAAGCTCCCTTTTGTTAGAGCAGGCTCCTTAGTTACCGCTATCAGTTGTGGATACCGATGTCACCGTAAAGTATGTAGTCAAAGACACGCAGTCGGAGTCTTGGAAAAACACGCGCTTTGTACACTACTGAGCAAGACTTCTTCGACAAATAACCTAGCGTAAAGTCTACCTAGCTATCGCCACGCCACTCACACGACCACTGATAGTCGAAACCTTCAACGTTGGACGCAGCGGTAATTAACTCCTACTTAGTGTCGTCGAGGGAACGTTCAAGAATTTGAGCCACGTCGAGAACCTCTTTGCCTTCGGCGGTAGCACCCTCAGCTATTCTAGCCTTGACTGCGTCATCCAGCATAATCATACAAAATGGGCACGCAGTAGATATAACGTCAGCCCCTGTTCTAAGAGCTTGATCTGTTCTCTCTAGGTTAATCCGCTTTCCGATTTTCTCTTCAAGCCACATTCGGGATCCACCAGCCCCACAGCAAAATGACTTCGACCTATGCTTATGCATCTCAATCGACTCAACCCCACTGATCGCGTTCAGTACACCTCTCGGTTCATCGTAAACCTCGTTATGGCGACCAAGATAGCAAGGATCATGATACGTCACCTTAGATTGAAAAACTCCTGGAGCAACTCTTTGTTGCGCAATAAGTTGTTCAAGAAGCTGAGTATGGTGCATGACCTCAAAGTTACCGCCAAGAGCGGGATACTCTCTCGCAATTGAATTAAAGCAGTGAGGACAAGACGCTACTATTTTTTTAACCTTCGCCTCATTCAATATCTCAATATTTTGCATAGCTTGCATCTGAAATAGATACTCATTACCCAACCTTCGAGCTGGATCGCCAGTACAGCTCTCCTTCGGGCCAAGCACTCCAAAGCGAACACCAGATCTGTGGAGTAATCTCGCTATAGTTACCGTGACCTTTCGCGCTCTTTCATCAAGCGCTCCAGCACATCCAACCCAAAATAAGTACTCAATATCGTTCGGAATCTGGCCGTCAATTACTGGTACGGTAAAATCAAGCTCGGACAACCAATCGCTTCGCTTCGAAGACCCAAGTCCCCACGGATCGCCTTGGTTCTCGATATTGCGAAGCATAAGATTTGCTTCCGACGGAAAGTTCGACTCCATGAGAACTTGGAATCGTCTCATGTCGACAATCGTGTCGACATGCTCGATATCCACTGGGCAGGCCTCGACACAGGCTCCACAAGTTGTACACGACCAAAGAACATCCTCAGAAACTGAGTCGGGCACCAAGGGTAGCTCTTCTGGGATCGCTGTCACAACACCAGTCCTTGCCGTTGCCGCCGCCCGATAGATACTCTCTCGGAGATCCATTATGACAAGTTTTGGAGATAACGGTTTGCCAGTATTCCAGGCCGGACACTGCTCCTGGCATCGACCACACTCCGTACAGGTAACTAGATCAAGTCGTTGTTTCCAGTTCAACTGCGATGGGTAGCCAACACCGAAGACATCGTCTTCGGATAAAAGTTCAGGATCCATAGTTGGAGTCACTGCTAACGCACCAAGAGCTTTAGGTCGCCGTGAGAAAGCAATATTTATAGGTGCCACGAAGATGTGCAGGTGTTTCGAGTAAGCAACAAAGATCAAGAAACCCATGATCACTAAGATGTTCATCTCTAAAAAGACTGTCTCGAAGGTATAGGCCGTACTTGGCGAGACTCCAGAGAAGACGTCTGCTAATCCGTGAGAGGCAAAGGCCCAACTTGAGTACGGCAAGTCTCCAGCCAGTACCTGAAACGCTCGATAAAGCAAGAGAGTTATGACAACCAGAGCAATCCCAACGAGAACTAACCAAGCGGCTCCAGTATGGGAACCATAAAACCTCGACGACCGATCCCTCCGACTAGGAGCGTCCCTTACTCTTATGACGCTAAAGACAACTAGTGAGAGTAGGACCGCAACGGAGAAAAAGTCTTCCAAAAACCCCAACCATGAGTCGTGGCCTATAAGAGGTAGCGCAAAGTGGCGACTAAACAGAGCCCCAAACGCTTCGATAATCGTTGCAATGAGAATAATAAAGCCCCAAAAAGTAAAGAAGTGAGCCAGTCCTGGTACGGTCTTTTTGAGAAGCTTTCTCTGAGCAAAGACCTCCGTAAACTCAGTCACTACTCTTCCATAGATATCTCCACCTCGTCCTGGTGCTACTTTCCCACTTGAAACTAACTTGTAGATGAAGAAGAATCTACGTCCAGCTATAGTTAGCGCCGTAACGACTATCACTAACCCAACTAATAATCTCAAATGAATCTCCAGTTACATAGTGTGTAAACTACAAACGTAAATCACACTTCGATCATAAATGAAACCGATACAAATTGCTAAGCGGGGATGCTAAGACTGATCTTTGGGTGCAAAGTTAAGGTAGTACTTAGACGGTGTCGGACCTCGCTGACCCTGGTACTTGCTCCCAATTTCTTTAGATCCGTAAGGATGGATAGCCTCTGTCGTCATCTTTAAAAAGCTGATCTGGCCTATTTTCATCCCTGGATAAAGAGTGATTGGAAGATTCGCCACATTAGAAAGCTCTAACGTCACATGCCCATGAAAACCAGGGTCTACAAAGCCAGCTGTAGAGTGTATAAGCAGTCCTAGACGACCAAGAGAAGACTTTCCTTCAAGCCTACCAACCAGGTCATTTGGAATACCGATAAACTCCGCCGTTGCGCCAAGCACAAACTCTCCAGGGTGCAAAATAAGAGCATCATCTCGCTCTACTTCCACAAGCTCCGTAAGGTCTTCTTGAGCCAACTTCACATCAATTACCTTTATCGAGTGATTTCGGAACACTCGAAACAAACTGTCTAGGTGAAGATCTACAGAGGAAGGCTGGACGCACCCCTCCTCCAAAGGATCGATTACAACCCGACCCAAGTTAATCTGCTCCCAAATCGACTTATCAGACAAGATCATATAGATTGACACGATAGTATTAGGAACTAGAAATAAGTTCATGCGGGTGTAGTTCAGCGGCAGAACATCAGCTTCCCAAGCTGAGAACGCGGGTTCGATTCCCGTCACCCGCTCCAGACATGTAGGCTATCAAGCGACTACTTTCTTTTCGCGATAGGTTGATTCACATAGGTTTTGAAGGCTGTAATCGACCAGATTGCACACATCTACTAAACGAGCAGAGCGTTAGATCCCTAAAGTTATAAAGCTACCAGTTGAAGTGACAAATGGTAGTAGCTGAGGTGCCTAAGTAGTTAGAAGAACATTACAAGAACAAAGTGCTCTGAAGTAGCCACACAATAACTACCTATAAGGGTTAGCAGCTTAGCTCTTCTACTCTTATATCTGGTGGTAGCCCCGGATGATACCCGCCTCCGCAACTGGACTGGTGACAACTACATGTTCTAGGAGTCGCCGAAGGACAGGTTCTCACGATTGAACAGAACATCTCGTAGCGGCGTTGCCAAGAGACCTCACCACTCTATTGAGACAAATATCGCCTGCACGTTTTGCTTTTCTGTTCGACAAAACAAGAGGTGGGAACATACTCACGCCTTTAAACAACATCGATAAGTTCTTGAGGGGAACACCCGCAAACTTAGTAGATCGTTCCATTGACGCGAGCGTTCATCTGTGCCCTTGACACGT
>JAKBGL010000140.1 GCA_021833085.1 Actinomycetes bacterium
AATACTCATACTTATACTATCGACTGAGGCTCTTACAGTATTAACCCAGAGCGCCAATTGAGGTCGCTCGACCTCGCCCTTACAGACGGGGTTTGCGCTCCCGTTTGATCAATTAGAGCGTTACCCTAAATTGATGTCTAAGTGGCGTTTTACCAGGGAGCACGGAGAACGAATCCAACTTAGCGGCTCCAACAGAGGAACAAGAAGCTAAACTCCAAATTCAAAGCTACTTTAGGAGCCCCGTGGACGCATACGACGTCACCTTTGTAGATATATACCAGTACTTCGGTGGACACGAGATTAAAAAAGCTCAGTCTTATCTAACTTACATATCAGCTCTCACAATAGACACTACTCTCATTACCGCCTCCGTCAAAGGCACGGCAGCAAGACCCTACTCCGTTACGCTTGACTTTCAAAGTGGCCATCTATCTTCGAGATGCTCGTGTCCGGTAGCGTTCTACTGTAAGCACGCGGCCGCCGTTGCGCTTATCGCAATAAAGCTCCGTTCAGATAACCGAAATGACTCCATTAGATCAAGGGCAAAAGATTTTCTAGATGGGTTGGCAGATACGCTAAATCTCAAAGAGGAGAGTACTGTCAGGACGAGTCCATACGTCTTGGTATGGAAGTTAGCGTTGGCTGAGCACTGGAAAGGTCCCGCCCTTCGGCCTCTAAAGTCTCGAGTGCGTAAAGATGGTTCGCTCGTAGGAGCGTTAGATGAATGGCGCAACTACCAAAACGGGTTACGAAATCCTCCCGCATTTGTGACTCTTCACGATCAACACGCATTAAAGCTACTCTTGATGGACTCACCATCTAACTCACTACATAGCTCACTTATCCCACTCGGGCCAACTTTTTGCCATGAAGTTCTTCAAACTCTGAGCGAAGCAAACAGACTCTACTTTGACACATTTGAAGTACCCTTATCTTATGTTCCAGAGCTTCCAGCTACACTTAGGTGGAGTATCCAAAGGTCTGGAGAGCAGTCACCGCAACTACAACGGGACCAGAGATGGTTGCAGACATTCTCCATAGGAGACACCCTATTTGGCATCGACAGCGTCGAACATCTCATAGGACCCATAAAAAGCCTCGAAGATACGAGACTCATGATCAAAGTACTAAACGCACCTCCCCTCAATGCGGTTGAAGCGAAGGAACTGAGACAGCTTCTGGCTAACCATGAGACACAACTTGCTCTTCCTCTAGAAGAGCCTCTCGAACATATGCGACAGGTTGACGCTCCGTTAGAGCCAATTGTCACTTTTGCAACCTCAACGGCTCGTATAAGGTTCGGATCTCCTTGGTCTCAGGAGACATATGATCAAAGAATCGACTACGCGCACTTCCAGTTTCGATACCAAGACTCTACCTTTGAGATAGACGACAGCTACGAAATCGCTAGCGGAGAAACCGAAGAACCCGTACGAGTACAGCGCGATAAGCAACGAGAGCGTGACCTATTAAAGGCTATTGATCTAACTGGATTGGACTACCTTGATCTAAACCTTCTTGAGATAGAGGGTTTTAACACGGAGAACCTCCTCATGGGACTCGGCGATGAGGAAGGTTGGGAAAGCTTCATACACGAGCAGCTTCCAAAGTTAGAAGCTGCCGGTTGGAGTATAACATTCGATCCCAGCTTTAGACACTACCGGGCTTCAGTCTCTGAGTGGTACCTCGACCTAACTCCTAACGAAGATGGTTGGCTTGATGTCGACCTAGGCATCAAGGTAGCAAGTGAGCGGCTCGACCTAAAACAACTTCTTGTCGACCTATTTTCACGTGACAGTAGATGGCTCAGTCCAAATGGGCTGGCAAAGATAGACGATAACGAAACAGTCCTACTTATGCCAAAGGACTCTGCTCGAATCCACATAGAGGCTACGAGACTAAAGCCAATCGTCGCAACGCTGATAGATCTCTTTTCGAAAAAAGGGAGTAGCCCTTTGCGTCTATCACGCTACGATGCAACAAGAGCAAGGGAGCTAGCCTCTCACTTCAACCTCGACGAAAAGGGCCTCGAAAGTGTTCTTGCACTTAGCAACTCCCAAATCCCGTCACTAGGTATCAAGCCGATAACAACGCCTGCGTCTCTCAAGGCCGAGCTGCGCTCCTATCAAGCCGAGGGGGTGTCCTGGATGCAGTTTTTAAGGGAAAATAGTTTAGGTGGTATTCTTGCCGATGATATGGGGCTTGGCAAAACGTTACAAGCACTAACTCATGTACTAATTGAAAAAGAGGCAGGTAGACTCACGAACCCGGTCTTGGTCGTACTTCCAACATCCCTAATTCACACCTGGGAGACTGAAGCCGAAAAGTTCACCCCAACCCTCTCGGTACTGACTTTGCACGGCCCAGAGAGGCACAACCGCCACCTCGAAATACCCAACTATGATCTCATCTTAACGACATATCCGCTAATCTGGCGCGATATCGAAAAGATACGATCAATACCATTCCACACTGTAATCTTAGACGAGGCGCAGTACGTGAAAAACATAGCATCGAAGTCAGCTTCCGCGATCCGCCAACTTGACAGTAGTTACCGTCTATCACTTACCGGAACACCGATTGAGAATCACCTCTTAGAGTTATGGTCTCAATTCGACTTCCTCTTGCCAGGTTTCTTGGGCGACAAAAGTTTCTTCAAAGAGGTATGGGGGACTCCAATCGAGATTCACAAAGATCACGACCGCCTTAGTACCTTATCAAAGAGACTTCGGCCCTTCATCCTTCGAAGAACTAAGTCTGATGTGGCAAAAGAACTGCCACCAAAAACCGTAGTACTACGTCCAATCGAGATCGAAGGAGTACAAAGAGATCTTTATGAGTCCGTGCGTGCCACGATGGACAAAAAAATTCGAGAGGAGGTTGCAAAGCGCGGACTTGAACGAAGTCAAATCATAGTCCTAGACGCCTTATTGAAACTTAGGCAGGTCTGCTGCGACCCAAGACTTTTGAAAGTTAGCGTCGCGAAGAAGGTCACGCAATCCGCAAAACACGCTGCTCTTTTAGAGATGGTTCCCGAACTTCTATCAGAGGGAAGAAGAATTCTCATATTCTCCCAGTTCACAGAGATGCTAGAGATAATAGCCGCCTCATTTCAACAAAACGGAATTGAATACGTAGAGTTAAAAGGTGATACTAAAGACCGCGTGACTCCTGTAAAGAGGTTCCAAGCTCTAGAGGTACCGGTCTTTTTAATCAGCCTGAAGGCTGGTGGTGTTGGACTAACCCTTACCGCAGCCGATACTGTTATTCACTACGACCCTTGGTGGAATCCTGCCGCAGAAGATCAAGCGACGGACAGGGCACACCGAATTGGGCAAGATAAACCTGTCTTCATCTATAAACTCATCGTAGCGGGCAGCATAGAGGAGAAGATAGTTGCGCTCCAGCAACAAAAAGCTGAGTTAGCCTCTGGGATCTTGGACGAAGCTCAACAGAGCGGAGCTCGGTTCACACCCGAAGACCTAAGCAATCTGCTTGCCCCGTTACCGGGAACAAAGATAAAAACCACCTCACACTAACCACACTTCGTATAGAACCGACTCCAAGACTCTCTATACTTTTTTAGCGGATCACGCTATTTTGATATCTACCCTACTCGTTCACTAAAGAACCAGGCAAGAACGTAACTCTAGCTACCTGTCAACGGGATCGCTTTCGGGCGAGCAAAGACGCCGACAAAGTCCCGATCGGTTACACCAAAGTACCGACTAACAGGGCGCAACATTCCACCAACCAGCTGCGAACCGTTAGCAGGGGAAGCCAAGGTTCCTGGTGCTTGATTGAAGTAAAAGAAGTTCACCCAGTCTGTATTGATATCGAACTCCATAGCCCGAACTGAGCCGGCCTTGAGAAGAAGGTTGGCGAGCGACTGTACGGATAACCCTGGACCGGCTACGTAGACTATAGCTCCATCTTTGGTTATACCCACGCCTGATCTCCAAACCAAAACCGTATTCCCTACCGTTTGGCCCCAAACAGTGTA
>JAKBGL010000141.1 GCA_021833085.1 Actinomycetes bacterium
GGAAAGGACTAACAAAGGGTTGCGAGTTCCAACGTTCAACTATGACGTTGGACGAGGATCCCAACCCCACCGATACTCGTCCGGGTGCAACGTCACAAAGAGCCGAGATGGACATCGCAAGTGTAGCGGGACCTCTAGTAAAAGTTGGGACTATAGCAGTTCCTAGACGCATCGATGAAGACCATCCAGAGGCGGTAATTAGGGGAGAGAATGCATCGTAACAGTCAACTTCAGAAGACCAAAGTTCTTCATAACCCATCTCTAGGGCACTTTTTACGAACGGTTCATGATCTCTCAACCCAATCTTGGAAAACGGAACTGTAACCCCGAATGATCCCATGTTTGAATCGTACTAAATCCCGTCACGACAAACCCGACATCACGACTAATTAATCGGTAGAGAAAAGAAACCTATGCTCCCACTTGCGCTATAAGACGGTTCTACAACAAGAGGCGACTCCGCCTGAACAATCAACAAAGGGTGGACTTTGTTCACCTTCACATTGAGAATCCCCGAACTCACCACTGTATAAGGCGCTACATCTACAGCCAAAGCGTCGCGATGAGATGTCCCTGTCGAACTTCTCACGCTCTTGAGCATATTTAACTTCGACAGGTAAGAGGTTTGATCGAACATAGACACCGAAGAGATCACTAACGGATCGATCGTACTTGCACGCAACGAGACTGCCAACGGGTTAGAGGGAACAAAACTCGAGATGGAGGATAATACAACTAGCCATCGAGTGGCGTAAAGTGGGGTCGATGGCGGTTCCACAAACACCGAGTTGCCAAAGTAGTTTAGAGCGGAGCTCAAAGCTACTCCAACCCCTACTCCATCTAGAGAGCGTACCTTGACACTAAAAACTCCATCGCTCGGTATCGCCAACTCGCCCGAGAGACCAACTGAGACGGTAGAAAACGGCGGAATAGTTTCTAGTACTGAAGTTACATGGGCACCAGGCAAAGTCGACTTTATATTACTAAAGGAAGTGGTCAAATGAACTCTAACTTTAGCTACAGTTGACGACGGGTTCGAAACGGTAATCTCAGAGGACGAGCTTTGGCTAGTCCGTACGTACGAGTAATCCCAAAGCGTAGAGGGTCGTATCGTCGCCTGTGGAACTGCAAGCCCACGAGCGTACTTGTCTGAGCGAGTCTGTAAACTTCCAACGACGATACGACCGGACCTCGCTCTGACTACGACAGCCAAGTTGGAGGTTGGAGGAATGACTCGATCTAGATTAATAACAGTGGTTTGTCCCGGACCAACGATAATCCCCTGAAAGTTACCTGGAACCACCTCACCACTAGCGGTAAGGGCGGAGACATCGACTACAGCTGGAGTCGCAAATGGATTATAGATTGCAACGTTGGCAGAGTCTCTTGCGAACGTGTAGAGCCCAGTAACAATCCAAAAGAACCCTGGCGTAGATTGACACGGCGACTTTACCAACTGTGACCCGAATGACACCGATTCGGCAGCCACTGGACGACCACCTTGAGCTACTACGCTTACACCGCTAAAGTGCTTCTTACTTTCAAATGAACTCATAGGGACTGTCACCGTACCATACGGTAACAACGTAACACGACGTGCGGCCTTACCTGAAGATATCGACGTAAAGATCTCAACATGCGACCTAACCTTTGAGGCATTGTAGAGATCCAAGGTGGGTACGGTCGCGGTACTACCTTGGTTAGAGATAGTACAGTACCACGCAGTTGTACTTCCCGTGGGACCAGTCGCTACAGGTACCGATAGTCCTGCCGCACCCAACGGATCTCCTGCAAGAGAAAAATCTCCAGGAGGAGTTACATTAACCTTCGTGACTCCATCGACTAAAAATCCTAGCGCAACGAGGACAACTAAGACCATGAAGTACACCATTAAAGAGGAGGGTCGACGGCCTACCTTCGACCCAAAAGACCTTCGCCTCCCTTTAGATGGATCCATCTGTGCCTCCTCTCTCTTCATCAGTTGGAGTCCTTTGTTCCGCTATGTCCGCCTGCGATCTTTCCAAGTGGCTCGCTACCTTTGGAACCACGGATCCATCGTCATCTTTAGGCACCGCTGATGGGGAGTTCCGGTCTATCGGAGTGATTTGTTCCGGTTTCGAAAGAAGTCGACCTACGTTGCGAACAAGCGATTCCACAGTAAGATTCATCACCCATGATCTACGCCTTGACAGACCGTAAAGTATCACACCAAGAGCTAGCAGCTCTACAAATACTCCAAGGTACCGTTCCAAAGACACCGTTGGTGAACTTGACATAAAGACTGATCTCGGAGCTTGAGTGACTTGGTACATAACAACGGTTGGATCTACCAAAAGCTGTTTCATGTCTATCTGTCGCTCCAAGACGATGTCCAATGGAGTCCCATCAAAGGCGTCCAGCTGCGACGTTGGCTGAGGCAGGACTACGTATCTGATACCTTCTTGAGCCAACACATGACCTAAAAGTACTTGGTGACCCAAAAGAGCTGCTTTTACTGCTTCGACAATCGCATAGTCGCTACCGTAGCTAGGAGGAGGATACAGAGCTCTAAAATCTGGGGCGGGCGAACCAACAACGTCCACTGCGAGTCCATCTGTAATCTTCCAACTTCCAACCGGCAAAAGCTCTGGGTTTCCCATCCAAAGTACGCCTTGTCCCGGAGGCAAAGCAGACACAAAAGAACTCACTCCGTGGAACCCAGAGGTAGGCATATCAAACCGTGGTCTCGAGATCTGAGCTACGCCTACTAGGACCGCTACTACTAACGTTAAAGTACCCACTCCTGCCACGAGATGTCTAACGCCAAAGCTAAAGCGAGGCAGATCATCGGCTAGTGCATCTAGTGCAACCGCTAATCCAGTCAGCAAGAAACTAGTTCCAAAGAGCATTACCGTCCAAAGTGGCACCGGAGTTCCCCCGAACAAGCCTCTTGCACCAGCTAATCCCACTAATGCAAGAACTAAGAAAATCGCCAATCGCCTACCGATCTGAGCACCTTTGGCAGCCTTAGAGAAGGTAAGTCCCAAAAGGGTAAATAACACAACAAATGCGTACGTTACTGGGACCGTATAACCGGAGTCCACTTTAAAGGACAGAACTGAAAGAAATGAAAGAGACTGGAGACTTGTCGGTCCAAATAGCCTTGCAACCCCTACTGGAAAGTAAAAGAAGCTTAGCGACCAGGGGATATTCAAGACAATCGTAGTAATCGAAACAACAGCTAATACAAACGCACTCCGGCGAGCCCTACCCCGTTCACCGCTGACTATCGAGACTAACAAAAAGCTCCCAATCGCCATCAGATACACTAAGAAAATCACAGGCACAAAGGCCGCTACGAGAGCCGAGACGAGTCCTAGAGAAAGAATCGACCGTCGCATAACTCGTCGAGATAGTCTGACAGCGTCCGCCGCTCCTGCATGCATGGAAAGGAGAAGCGGGACTGCTCCAAATCCAATAATCGCAAAAAAGTTTCCGCTATGAACCGACTGCGCAAGTAGTGGCAGGGTTCCATAGATGCCAGCAACGACCTTGGCTGATGATCGTGTCGCCACCTTTGCAGCGAGACTATACACTCCATATATTCCTACGAGTTCAGCGAGGAATAAGATGGTTTGGTGAAGGATTCCCATTGCCCCAAAGAATAAGAAACCTAACGCCGACAGCACTATGTCAGCGGTCGGAGCAAAACTAGCTGGCAATACCTTTGAACCATAAGAGCCGTCGATAAAACTCAAAAACAACTTAGTAGGTGACGGGAAAGGCGCCATCGATCCGATCAGAGGGTTACTGCCAAACACCACCGGAATCGAAGGCAAGACGACTGCAAGTACGCCTAGCACCAACACAATATTGGAGATACGATCTAAAACTTTTCTTACACCACTTGTGTTTTCTACAAGGTAGTGGGCGTTTAGCTCGTCTTCACCTAGATGCTCTGGACGATCACTGCGTGC
>JAKBGL010000142.1 GCA_021833085.1 Actinomycetes bacterium
TGGTAGAAAGACTGACTGCTCAGGGAGCGATCGTAGTAGGCAAGACCAATACCCCAGAGTTTGGTCTAAGATCCGAGACAACCAACGCCGTCTTTGGGGATACTCGAAACCCGTTGGACCTTGCCAGAACTGCCGGAGGATCCTCTGGTGGATCTGCTGCGGCGATATCGGGAGGTCTCATCCCACTTGCTACCGGATCAGATGGAGGCGGTTCGATTCGAATTCCCTCTGCCGCATGTGGAATCTCTGGATTTAAGTGCTCCGTGGGCCTAGTCCCAGTGACTCCTTCAAAGGGCTCTTGGATAGACCTGAGCAGCGTTGGTCCGATGGCGGCGACTTTAAAGGAGATCGCATACGTCCTTGATGAAGTGGTTGGTGTGGATGAGAGAGACTTTCGTTCGAGAGAGCGTCCATTCGGACTCTTTTATCAGTACTGGGCTTCACAACGGTCACCAGTTAGGATCTTGGCTTCAAAGACGCTAGGTTATGCGCCGACTACGCCAGAGGTTTCGAAGGCGTTTGATAGTGCGGTTGCGTTAGTCGAGGCACAAGGTATAGCCGTAGAGATGGTTGAGGATGTATTGGTTGAAGATCCGTTAGAACCCTTTATGACCTTGGCACTTTCTTACACACTATTTGGAGTAGAGGATGATCTAAAAGACAGTGGTTGGGAGTTGATAGAACCCCAGACGAGAGAGTGGCTTGGATACGTTACAGAGTTGACTGCGCAAGACCTGCTAAGAGCACAGGGCGCGGCTCATGAGATCTCCAAAAGAGTTGCTGAAAAGATGCAAGGATTTGATCTACTCATGACCCCGACGTGTGCAAGCATTCCCCCTACTCTCGTCGCTCACGACAAGGCGGAACCTGCCGATGCGAACTGGGTGAGATTCACCTATCCATTCAATTTGACGAGAGCCCCAGCGGCCACTGTGCCTTTCCAACTTGATAAAGAGTCGTTCCCAATAGGTGTTCAGCTAGTGGGTAGGGTGGGTAGAGACCTTGAACTTATGGCTTTTGGGGGCTTCATGGAGGCGCTTTTTTCTTCTGTGATGTAAAGATAACTAGACAAACTATCTGATTATGTAGTGTCTGCTTTACATCTGTGTTATATTAGTCCTCATGTCAAAGATCAGGGATCGACGTCTCAAGTTCGATCTTACCCAGCAAGAGATAGCCTCTTTAGTCGGACTATCTCGACAGGCCTATATCGCTGTTGAGTCTATGGCCTCAGCTCCGAGGGTAGATGTGGCTATAAGGATCGCTGAGGTTTTGCATAGCTCGGTAGAAGATCTTTTCGGTAGTGAAAAGGTTACTCCTGAACTAGAGGCTTTAGAGCTATCGAGATATATGGTTGCGGACTTCGGCGGGGATAGGCGTCTCGTTAGGTTGCCTAGCGACCACCAAGGTACGAAGATGGGTGCGGATGTGTTGGGATACGAAAGTGAAGACGGAGTGAAGGAGGTTTCACTTTCGGGGTGGGAGTCAACGATCTATACTGGCTGCGATCCAGCTCTTGCAGTGCTATCACAGTACGTGGAGATGCAGGGGAAAAAGGTACATCATCGCTGGCTCAACAAACCTAATCGTGACTCTATCTCAGATCTTAGGGATCGGAACACGCATTTCGCTGTGCTTCATCACTCAGAAGAGTCCCAAGCAGATACACAAGGGTTTGAATCGATGTCATTTTCGCAGTGGGAGCTAGTGTTGGCGTATCGACCTGGACTCTCGACGTCTACGAGCTTTGTCGATATGGTCGGCTCCGAAGTTGTCTTTGCTGGACGGTCGGAGGGATCAGGGGTCTATGACTTTATGCTCTCGAAACTTACGCCTTTGGGTGTAGATCCCTATAGTGCATTTGAACGTTTCCTTATCTGCAAAGACCATGAGCAAGTAGCAATGCAGCTAGCTGTGGGATCGGCAGACGTTGGTCTTACGTCTTTAAGTGCGGCTCTCGCTCATGGACTGCACTTTGAAACTGTTGATGTTCAAAGTAGCGAGCTCTTGTACGACAAAGAGGTCGTTGATGAGAGACTTGTTGCCAAAGTAGGTGGAGAGATCGTCTCTCAAAGATTTCGGCTCGAGCTGCAGGCGATCACTGGATACCGTTAGTTGTGAGGAGGATTAGGTGTTGAGAGGATCTGTGAGGCGCTATGGAAGGACAAGCCCCAAGACCTTCGCTTTAGTGTTGCTGGGGGGTATCTTAACAAGTGCTTGTGGGAACGGTGCACCGCTAAAGAGTATGACTTCGGCCTCTTCAACTGGGACTCAGAGCTCTGGAGTAATCAAGGGATCAGGACCAGTGGACGTTCTTTATGCTGGCTCGTTGGTCGGCGCGGTAACTAAGGTGATAGGACCTGCTTTCGATAGAGCTACAGGCTTTACCCTGGAAGGGCTTCCAGGTGGAGCCTCTGCTCTAGCAAATGAGATAAAAGATAGGATTGAAGTCGCAGATGTCTTTATCTCTGCGTCACCTAAGGTGGACGCCACTTTAGAGGGAAGCGCCAATGGAAACTGGGTGAACTGGTACCTCTACCTTGGAAAAGCTCCGCTTCTCATCGGATACAATCCGAACTCTACCTTTGCAACTCAACTTAAAAAGAGACCTTGGTATCAGGTGATGGCTGAAAGAGGGTTTCTCTTGGGTAGGACCGATCCAAAGCTCGATCCTAAAGGTGTCCTTACCATAAAACTTGTCGAGGAGGAGGCAGCAAAGTTACATGACCCAGGACTTGTTACTCAGATTCTAGGCTCTACCGAGAACCCCGCGCAGGTCTTTCCTGAAGAGACGTTGGTCTCTAGACTCGAGGCTGGACAGCTAGACGCAGGTTTTTTTTACTCAAATGAAGCTGCTCTCGCCAAGATCCCTACGATATCAACTGGGATCGATCTTGGTGCTACCTTTACAGTTGCACTTGTCAAAGGGGCCCCTCATATGAGAGGAGCCGAGTCTTTTATCAAGTACCTCTACTCTAAAGAGGGTCAAAGTCTACTAAAGAAGGTCGGCCTCACCCTTGTTGCTCCAAAGCTCTCAGGATCTATAGATCGTGTTCCACCTTTACTTCGGCCGATCATCAAATAAGAAGTAGAAGTTGACCCAAAATTTACGGACCTCTCACTGGGGGAGAGGTCTACTAAGTGGACTTGCGACTCTAGGAGTCTTATATCTTGTCGTTCCTCTGGTGGCGTTCTCCTTCTTTGTCGTGGCAAATTGGAGTCAGGTCAACTTTTCCGGTGTGAGCTCAGCGGCACTTGTCTCGGTAGGCGCAACGACACTAGCAACGGTCATAGATGCACTTGTGGCTATCCCATTAGCCTTTTTAGTGGCGAACTCCGACTCGAAGTGGACGAGGGTTGTGGGTGATCTAGTGCGACTTCCACTTGGTCTTCCTCCACTTGTCGCTGGGGTCATGTTACTGCTGGCTTTTGGGCCTTACACCCTTATAGGTAGAGCGTTTCATGGATCGTTAGTGAACTCCTTCGCCGCAGTGACGTTAGCACAACTCTTTGTGTCTCTGCCGTTTGTATTTGAGATCTCCCGTTCTGCATTTACGGCAAGCGGGCCAGAGACTGTAGCCGTTGCTAGTACTTTAGGATTCTCTAAGGCTAGAACTTTTCTGGTATTCTCCTTGGTTGAGAGTTGGAGGCCGCTAAAGAGCGCCCTAGCTCTTGGGTGGCTCCGAGCCTTTGGGGAGTTTGGGGCTACGATCTTAGTAGCCTATCACCCGTACTCCTTGCCGATCTTTACTTACGTGCAGTTCTCGGGTTTTGGTGTTCCTTCTGCAGTCGGTGTCGTGCTTGTAACCTTGGCTCTTGGAGCTCTTGGTTCACTTGTCTTTCTATCTCTACCGTCGCCGAGGTGGGTGACAAAAGGTCTGCAGCGCGAGTCGAAACAAGAACGGTACGACTCCTTTGGTTCAAAAGAGTTAAGTGCAAGCTTCAACGTCGAAGGC
>JAKBGL010000143.1 GCA_021833085.1 Actinomycetes bacterium
AGATGAGATAACTGACGGAGACATAATCAAGGTATTCCGATCGAAACATGAAGAGTCAGTTCAAAAGTATCAAGTCTTTGGTGTGCCAACGTTTTTTATAAACGACACAGCCACCTTCGCAAGAGTAATGACAAGACCCAAAGGCGATACCAAGTTAGCTAGAGACACAATAGAGTTCGTACTCGACACAGTAGTCAATCACTCCGACTTTAACGAGATTAAACACACTCAGATATCCAGATAGCTCTGAGCATATAACACAATTTAAGAGTAAGCTAGGGGAAACTCTCTGCCTATGGAGAGCCCCACACAATAGCTTGGTCAGTACCAGTCTATCCATTGAATAGATCTAAGAACAGACTACCCCCTTATCATTGAGAAATCTTGAGCACTGTAGCTAGTAGCTGGTTACGTCATTCACGTTAGAAAGATACCCTCCAAGGGAAAGTAAAGGACAAGGTTTAAGTCTTTATCGGTGACGCACCGGGGAATAGGCGAAATACGTCTCTTACCGTTTTATATCAATAGGCGGTAAGAGACGTGAAGTTATTTAGGGACGATGTTTTGATACGAGTTCACCCATATCTTCTCCGACTCCAAAGCGAGACCGTGACTTTTTGGACTGTAATAACGACTCAGGTTCGGTCATCATCTGTCCGTTCTCACCCCGCATCGAACTACCACCATGCGTATTGCTAGTGAATCTACCGACCAACTGACTCAGTTCGGAAGCAATTCTGTCAAGTTCGTCGACAGACTGCCTAGTGGATTCTACCTTCCTCTTGGAGTCGTGGGCGGTCTCCACCACCTTGGAGATATGACCAACGGCATCAGAAGAACCTTGGGCTGCTTCGGCCGCCACACGTCCAATCTCGTTTGTAGTTACTGATTGTTCTTCTACCGCCGAAGCGATCGACGACTGAAGATCATTGATCTCTCGGATAACATCAGAGATCTGGTTTATGGCATCAACTACCTGCAAGGTATCGGCCTGGATCGTCTCCATACGCTTTGCTATATCTTCGGTAGCAACCGCAGTGTCTTTGGCAAGGTCTTTTACCTCCGAAGCAACAACTGCAAATCCCCTACCCGCGTCCCCGGCCCTTGCCGCCTCAATTGCCGCGTTCAGTGCTAAAAGGTTCGTCTGCTCTGCTATGTCGTTGATGGTCTTTACGACTTCACCGACCTCGTTCGAAGAGTCTCCAAGCCTCTTTACCGTCTCAGACGCGACCGAAGCCACTCCAACCGCTGAACTCGCCACTCGAGCGGCTTTCGAGGCCGACGAGGCTATTTCGGTAATTGCCACCCGCATCTCGTCAGTCGCCTCTGAGACCGCAGCTGCATTCGATAGGATCTGATCGGCGCTGGCTGACACCTGCTCGGCTCGGCTCGCTGTCGTATCGGAGACGTTTGAGAGGCCCTCCGATAGCTCTTTAAGGCCACCCGCTGTTACCTCAAGAACCTGCACAGAGGAGGCCACTTGGTCCATAGCCGCCATTAGCCGGCGTCTAAAGCCATTAAAGCTTCTCGCTATCTGACCAAACTCATCTTTCGAGTCCTCTGGAAGCTCAGAATTTATGTCAGTAGAGCCATCTGCAAGCTGCGCAAGCTTTTTGCCTAGCGCCAATAGAGGGGTCATGAAGAAACGTCCAAAGAGGAAGAATAGCACCACAACCATTGCAATGTCGGCAACAGCCATAGCTACAGAGACAAACTCCATCGAACTCTGCAAGGAACTGATTGAGCCCAGTTGTGCACTTGAGGCCTTGGCGGATAGCGACTGTAGCGCTCTCAGGGCAACCATAATATCGTTCGAAGGTTGCAGATTACCAACCGTTTGGATATAGGTAGCTCTTGCTACATTATGAGTTGCTATGGCTCGATGTACCTGAGAGGCGTAGTTCGAGTAAGAGAGGTAGTCTTTCTCAACCCTATTTAATAACGAAGATGCTCCTGGCTCATAAGCTTCAAGCCTTTTGGATGAGGATATAAAGGAGCCAAGTTCAGACTTTGCTTGCAACGCCTGAGCGTAGGTTTGTGAAATTAGAGAGGTATTTTTGGGATACACGGACGCTACCAATACATACATATTCATCTGGTCATCGAAGGTGTAAAACGCAGAAACCATCTTGAGTGCATTTACATCAGCGCTATAGTAGACATTTTTGTAGTTATTCACGGTATTTCGAGAGGCACTGGCACGGGAGAATACTACCGTCGAAAGTACAATCGCTAGAAGCGCCACCACTCCCAGTCCTATACTAACTTTCTTCAAAACCGTCATCCCAAATCACTCCTAGATCCATTCGATTGAGATATCGTCGGATCAGAGAGAGTTCGACTTAATAACAAAATGTAAAGATCCTGGTAAGAGTCTGAAAACTTTTGCGAGAGGGTCAGTCACGAGTAACCCGGTTGAACTACAACAAGCGCACGCTCTCAAACTGAGTTCGTACCTGCTCAGCCCACGACTCCGGCGATAGATCAATCATGGCTTCAAGACCAAGTCTCTCGAAGTATGTTACATCACTGCGGTAAAAGGCCTGAAGCGGAGACCTTGAAACGACTCTGATATTTACGCGATAACCAAGCTGTGCACCTCCGTTCCCACCGCCTTGAAGCGAGAAGTTAAAGGCCGAGAGATTAGCGTTCTCATAGGCTAAAAACACCTTTGAAAGACCAGAAGCTAGTTCATCAAAGTCATAGTCGGTCAGCTCTGTAAGGTCGGAGTTATCTTTAAAGACTCCCCACACCTCATTGAAACCTAAAGGTGCAAAGGGCGTGATCCAATTAATCCGACCGGTATCGGCTATGAACCTACCCGAACTCACCGCCGCCTTTACGTATTCGTCGAATACAGTGACACCATCTTCACTTCGAGGGTTGGTCCTACAACTCTCTAAGAACAACCGCTGTGTTGTAAGCGGAACATAGTCGTTGGAGGACTGTAAGTGAGGGTGGATAAGAGACGATCCAGAAGATGGAAGGTAGTTGGCGTTTATCGAGGAAAACTCGAGTTCTTGGTCGTACCTCCTTACCATCTGAGTATGGTATCCCATCGCTTTGAACGCATTAGCTAGGAGCGCCGCGTCAAAGTTCTTCAAAGTCAAAAAATGGCGAGTTATATCGTAAATACCTACCGCCGAGTGGGTCGAGTAAGCCAATATATTAGGGACCACTCTAGAGTTCCCCAGGGAGATTAATCCACCAGGGATAATCTGATCGGGGAAGGGAAAAGTTGCCTCATCAATGACCTCCGCACAAAATGGACAGAATCCCTTTTTCTCCGAGACTAGTGAGTACTCAGGTGGATCCGAGATCTGCAACTTTGTACCCGAGATCAGTCTTGTCGAGTTACCAAGCAGGGGATCTACCCTGTAGACCAGGCGAGCATCTTGGAATGCGCCACCATTACTTAGATCAGGCGCTTGCGCCTTTAAATCCTGCTCCACAAACTTGAGCACTACCGTCCTCCTCTTGGTTCCAACTATCTCTTATACTAAAGCTGTGGATTCCTTAGAACACACAGATCCCGAGAAGCTTCGGAAATTACTAGACGCCGTGCTCATGATAGGGTCAGATCTGTCCCTATCTGTGCTCCTCAGACAGACACTACAGTCCGCATTGGAGCTAACCGGTGCGAAGTACGCTGCTCTTGGCGTACTTGATCAGAATCAACATCATCTAGAACAGTTCATCACGCTAGGACTAAGCGAGGAACAAGAAGGTGCTATTGGCGATCCTCCATCTGGTAAGGGTGTCCTAGGCCTACTGATAACAGACCAAAAGCCACTACGAGTACATGATATAGCTGAGCACCACGATAGCGCAGGGTTTCCAGAGAATCACCCGCCTATGCACAGCTTCATCGGTGTCCCCATAATCTGCAACAAGCGGACCTTTGGAAACATCTACCTCACCGACAAACTGGACGGGTCTGACTTTAG
>JAKBGL010000144.1 GCA_021833085.1 Actinomycetes bacterium
TAGGTTATGATCTTCCTCGGCTCCGTTACCTGCAAAGTAGTAGGCCGCGTCCAACGTCTTTATCTCGTCCAACGTTACGTCTCGTACGTTACCCAGTCCATTTGTAGTTCTCTCCAAAGAGTCGTCGTGAAGACACACTGCATGTCCATCCTTGGTCGGATGGACATCGATTTCGATCGCAGTTGCACCACCGAAGATAGCCTTTTCTACCGCATATATCGTCGAGGAAGGAGCCTCTAAAGCACCACCTCGATGAGCATAATTTAAGACTCTTCTACTGATCCATGGATTAGACATCATTAATACCCTAGTTAGTAAACTATCCTTTCAGGAAATGCTTGATCACATACTTCTAGATTTTGTTGCCAATCTCAAGTCCTCGCTCGAAAGTTCAATGCTCGAAAAAGCGGGCGTAGAAGAACGATTCCAGATAGACGTTTGGCTTGGTGACATTAGTTTTGAAACATCTTACTCTCTTCCCGGAGAAGACAATCCTCCAACCGTTAGAGCCGACATATCGGTAGAATGGCCCACTTGGAGCCAGAGCAACTTTCGCTCGTGGACGCTTGGCGAGGGATTTGAAGAGGGTGCCGATATCAACGTTGAAGTCGCTATACGAGCGCAGCACAGACGAGGTTCGTTGCTCTTAGATGATTACATCAACTCCCTCCCAAGCCGGTCACCAGAGATGTTTAGTACTAGATTTGAGCTCACATCAGTATCTACCGAGACAGCCTACGATCCAAACTCTAAAGAAAAAGAGAACTCCATGGAGTTTGTCTACGACGCAACGTTGCATCTAGATGAAAACTTAATAGAAGACGCTGTTGGTCTCGAAAGAGAGCTAGAGCCCTTTGGCGCCTGGACAGCATCGTTACTCGTCAAAGTATCGGATCTCAAACTTAACACATCCGGTGAACTCGACTAAGCTAGCGCAGTTGGCGGTTCGTTCTAGTCTCCGCAAAAAGCGCATCTGCCTTCACTGGTCCCCAGCTTCCGGTGGGATAGGTATAAACGTCTTCGATGTCAAGTATCTTGTCGACGATTCTCCACGACTCAAGTACAGACTCCTCAGTTGCAAACCTCGAGTGATCGCCGACAACTGCGTCTTCAATAAGCCTAGAGTAGCTGTCTGCTCCTTGATTAGGTAGCTCCTCACTCTCGGAGATCGTAAGTTCGACGGGATGGGGAGTCATTAGCGACCCAGGCAGTTTAGAGAGGACTCTAAGTGCGATCTTCCCATCAGGCTTGAACCTAAAAACAAACTCATTCGGCTGTAACGACTCAGCACCTTCGATACTAAATAGGTTTTGAGGCGGAACTTTAAACTCCACTACAGCCTCCGTAATTGTGTCCGCCATGTTCTTTCCAGATCTAACGAGAAACGGCACTCCACTCCATCTCCACGACTCAATAAAGCATCTAAGCGCAAAAAAGGTCGGTGTCTTCGACTCCGCATCTACTCCATTTTCATAGAGATACCCTTTGTATCTACCGACAACTACGTCTTGTGGAGTAATCTCCGGCATTGCTCTCAAAACTTTCAACTTTTCATCTGAGATAGATCGGGAGTCCGTATCGATCGGGGGCTCCATAGCGAGTAGACAAAGCAGCTGTAGTAGATGATTTTGGAAAACGTCCCTGATGGCACCTACCGAATCGTAAAATGCTCCTCGACCTTCAACACCAAAGTCTTCCGCCATCGTGATTGTAACCCGATTGACGTATGTTCTGTTCCAAAGGGGTTCCAAAACTGCATTCGCGAATCTAAACACCATAAGATTCTGGATCGCTTCTTTCCCCAAAAAGTGATCGATCCTAAAGATTCTGGAGTCCGGAAAGACAGCCGCCAAACACGAGTTGAGCTCAACCGCACTCTGGTAGTCCCTACCAAGAGGTTTCTCCACGATTAACTTACCCCTCTTGGTGAGACCAACGTCTTCTAAGGCTGTGCATACCTTTTCGAACATCGAGGGCGGGATGGCAAGATAAAAAAGAACGTCCTGATCTTCACCTATTTGACTTTGAAGACGTCGAAAGGTTTCCGGGTCGTTGTAGTCGCCCGCTTGGTACCTCAGATCTGCCAAGAACTCATCCGCAACTTGCTCTTCAACGTTGGAACCTTGGGACTGATATATAGCCTCTCGAGCTACCTCTCTAAAGTCTTCATTCGTGTAAGAAGTGGAGGAGACTCCAATCACGCTCAGTTCCACCTCTTTACGAGCTCGAAGTAGATAAAGCGCCGGAAGCAACATCTTGCGTGAAAGATCTCCCGATGCTCCAAAAAGGACAAATACTGCCTTCAAAGGCTTGTCACCACTCATCTCAGAGTATACAAAACTTTCTGTACCGGTATCTTGCGCGACTTCAACTGACAACCTCTACCTCCATAAAAAGAGCTCCGAGAGCGTTGATCTTTACTACAAATGACTGCGACGTTTCATCGTCCAAGGGGAACTACTTCCTCGTGCGGCTTTCAAAGACGATCCAAAAACGCTCCAATCACCTACATCAACACCTTAGCTTCGGAGCAACTTCCCACGAGCCTTAGTAACTCAAAGATAAGGACTCAATAGTTCCCGGAGCGGACTAACAGGTCTTGCACCAAAGTGTGAGATCACCTCAGTGGCGCACTCTACACCCATGTGACAGCGAGTCTCAAGATCGTATCCACGAACTAAGCCAAATAAGAAACCTGCAGCAAATAGATCACCGGCACCAGTAGTGTCTACGACCTGGGCGCTCGGATTAGCGGGAACCTTTACGATATGCTTGTCGTCATCAAAACCCAGAGCTCCCTCTGGTCCTAAGGTTATCACTCCTTGAAGGCCTTGAGCAGCTAATGTACGTGCAGCATTCTCCATATCGGAAGTACCAACGAGAGACTCAAACTCAGCTTCATTCCCAAACAACATCGAAATAGCGCCCACTTTCATGAGGTCTTTCAAGCTGTCCCCAAGACGTTCGACCAGGAAGCGGTCTGAAAGCGACAACACAACCTTTGTCCCCGTTTTTACAAACTCTGGAGCTAGCTTGAAGATAGCGTCATATGCAGCTTGAACCTCGAGCAGGTAGCCCTCGATGTAGATAGTCTGTGCATCTTTCAGTGAAAGTTCAGTAATCTGAGCTTCGCCAATAGAGGAAGCTGCTCCTAGGTACGTTGCCATCGTTCGCTCACCATCTTTGGTCACAAAAACTAGGCAGCGCCCTGTTCCAATTCCTGGAGCATCAAAGTCGGCAAAGACCTCCACTCCGTCTTCTTGCATCTCGCGAACAAAGCTTTTCCCGAGGTCATCGTCGTCATAAAGTCCTAAAAATCCGGTGTCAACACCCAAAGTCGCTAGCGCAGAAGCTGTATTAGCAGCAGATCCTCCACTTTTTGTATATTTAATCGGGAAAAGGCTGGCGACCTCCATAGCTAACTCATGCCCCACCAGAGTCATGGAAGAGCGTTCCAGTCCCAACCTAGTTAGATCTTCTTCGGAAGCCTCGATGAATACGTCCACGATAGCTGACCCTAAGCAACTAACCTCGATCGGTCTCACAAGCGTCCTTTCAAATCGTTTTACCGTATCCAATCTAAAACGTCAGGTGAAGAGGATCAGACGTTCTTGGGACCTACTCTCCCGCTGTAGAGTTAACTACCCGTAACGACTCTCGTCCATGTCTTACTCTTTCAACAGCTGCTTTGTTGGCTGTGTCCACAAAGGCCTTTGAATAAGGATCTAGTATTTGCCCCAGAGACCTACTTCGCCTTTTATGTGATCAACTAGCGCTATATGAATAAGTCACAGTATTACCGATCAGCGAACTCTTCAGATCAACGCTTTAGATCAACGCTTTAGAAGATCTATCTACAAGGAACTATTTGATATATACATCCGCTCGATATCTACCAGCTTTACTCCTTGGTGTCTTAGCCATTTCTT
>JAKBGL010000145.1 GCA_021833085.1 Actinomycetes bacterium
AATGTAGACTCGCACGCATCGACGGTAGCAACAAGGCATACGCGAAGCGTGCTAGCCCAATCGCAACCGCAGACCCTAGCGCCAAACCCAGAGAGGTCTTTAGAGCTTGGGAGGAGTCTGAGTCTGTGGACGACACTAAACGTGGATTGCTCGGATGTGATCGCCTCATGCTCGTCCGTCTTGGTAGGCATCGATAATCAGAGCCGCCAATCGCTTAGCATCGTTTGCTGCAGCCAAGTCGCCTTCGACTGTCACGCGCGCGTTCGCCCCGTCCATAAGTAGCATAAGGTCGGAGCCGAGGCGATCTGGATTAGGATATCCTGCCTCACGAGCGAGATCGGCTAGGTACTCACGCATCCAGTGTTTGTGTCTACGAGCAACCTCTCGAGCAGGATGGTCAGGACCTGAAACCTCCGCAGCGGCGTTCACAAATGCACAACCGCGTTCCCCTTCTTCACTTGAGTGCCAGATCGCCAACCAGTCAAATACTGCAAGAATCCGCTCACGTGGACTATCCCCGTGGCTGCGTACCCAACTATCAAGAGTAGCGGCTCGACGGGTATGGCGCCGTTCAAGCACAGCGGCTACGAGGCCATCTTTAGAGTGAAAGTGCGCATAGAGGGTGGGTTTCGAGACACCTGCGCACTCCACAACCTTATCTACTCCAGTCGCTGCGATGCCCTGAGTATAAAACAGTTCAGTTGCAGTATCTAGTAACCGTTCGCGTGCGGTAATATTGGTCGCAGTCATATCGTTATACTAACAGGTCAGTAAAGCCAACCATACACAGGCTACTAACAAAGGCTCCTAAACAGTTTGGATCTTCACCCCTCAATGGTCATTTAGATCTGTACATTCACTGACCTAAAGATCATACGGGAACCGTGCTGTCAAGGTAGTTGACGCCTATTGATGCAATTTCTTCAAAGTGAATACAGCTCCCTTACGAGGTTCACAACAACATTCACCTATCTCCTTAGGTAAGAACAAAAGACTCGATATGTCTACCAATAGAAAGATTCAGGCTAAATCGACCAGACGCTGTACTTAATAGATATCGATATAGGTATGTATATGACACCTCTTTCAAATTAGGTTTATGGCGACGACGTCGTCGTATCAAGCAGCATAACCTTCGAACCTTCTACGCGATAATGTTCCGTTATCGTAAGGACATGACCACCAAAGGTTGCAGTAAAGGTCCCGCTTCCACCGTTCGCCTGATTTCCATTAACATCTTCAACGAGATTCGCCAATGAGTCAAACTTTGAAAGCCCAGCGGCAAGAGTCGTAGCGGCTTTGGCCGGCAGCTTTCCTACGTCTTCAATCTCGCTAGGGTTTTTAGTTGCGATTGCATGAAGCAGCGCGATCAGCCACGATACTTCTTTGCCTGCCAACAGATAAGGGGCACTTGATCCTTCCCAACTTTGACTGGTTTCTCCAGAGATATCAAATGAACCCATAGGAAGATAGTTATCAAGTAGCGAAAGATTTTGAGATGCAAAGGGTTGCGGCATTCCTGATACTTGGTAAGACTTAGCTCTTGGAACTCGGGGAGGCGACCCAAGGCGAACGCTGGAAACCAGAGTTGCTCCAACCAAGTATCGATTAGGCGTTAGGTAAAGGGCATTGAGTGGCCAACAGGCCTCAAGAACGAGGGGGGGGCTCTGACTATTTTTGAGTGAATATCCAACCGGTACGACCTTATGCCACGCGACACGGAAAACATCCTCATGGGAACGAGTATCTATCTCGAAGTAAGAACCAGTGGTAAGCTTGTTGAGATTTGAAAACCAACTCACGTTGTGAGCCGCCAGCACCGAGGTACCCGGTGAACCGACAGACACACTTGCAGCCAAGTGGCCGATCGCCACATTCAAGACAACATCCCCTGTCCCTTGTTCCACCGGAGCCACAAGACCCAGTTCTGGAACTTTGAGTAGCGCTATAACCTTACTAGGCCACTGCCTCTTTGGACCAGTATGTTCTACTTGAGTCACTAGGTGTTGTCCAACTTTATGGTAGTTGTAGTAGAACCAAGCGATACGGCCAAGTATTACCAAGCCCATAACGACAAGCGTTACTCCAGCCAACAGGGCCAACTTTCGCACACCACCTTGATGTGACGTGTGGCGACCCCTCACTGGGAAGGAGCCTGACTTGGCAAACCAACCCACAATGACGTCACAGTTACGCTCGAGTTAGACCCCTTCGGAGACCACACACGAACCTCTATAGGATCGAAAGGATGCGGCGGATAGAACCTCGTTACAAAGGGCCATACGCCTTCGTAAAATCCGCTAGGGTTGACAAACTTCGGCGCCTTAAAAGGTAAGGAGACGGTCTCAGAGACTCCCGTACCTTGCAGATATCTCCTTGCGAGAAGCTCTCCCGTGGTATCGTCAAAGACCTGTACCTGAGCCACTCCACTTACCGAGATATGTACAACAGCCATACCACCGCTGTTGGGCTTGACGTATCCCACGACTCCTTGAGCTACCATGCCATCCGTAGGTCGACTTACAATAGCACCTGTCACAGAACCCGAACCACTAACACCAGTCGTAAAAGGAGAACCGTGCAACAAGCCTCCAGATATAAAGCTACTAGATATTACGGTCAGGACACCTCTTGCTGGACCAGGGTTCCACCTCACCCAATACACGCCACCAGGGAGTGGACCAACTACTTTAGCCCCCACCAAGTTAGCCACGTATGACAAAGAGCCAAGAATCTCAGCCGGCGAACAGAGTTGAATACCACGCCATGGGTCAGCAACTACGTCTACCACACGACCGTCCAAGGGAACGTTGCTTATATGACAGTTTAGTTGCTGAAGATGTCCAGAGTGGCTTGCAAGCATTCCAAGTGACGCATTTGGAGCAACAACCTCATCGTTGGGGCCAATCGCTGCATCTACATAACGCAGAGACGCTCCCACCTCTGTATTCGAAGTACTCGTGATAGAGCCGACAACATGACCACCAAATACACTCAACCACGCAACCGTACTCAACATAGATCCCACTGCTACGACGCGACCTAACCGCTGACTCCGAGCAAAAAGACAAGCAGTGATCGGACCGGTTCCAAATATCACAAGGGCGATCTCGGGAACTACTTGAAACGAACCGGCATAAGACACCAAAATACCTGAGAGAACTATAGGTGAAGCCACTACGACAATAGCTAGAACTCCCACAAGGGAAAATGCTCCGACTATGCCGGATCCCCCTAGGATCGCCCACTGCTCGGGCCAGCCACCTATCAGAGCCTTAGCGATAGATAAGGGATGGGTCACAGCACCCAGAGCTACGGATACCAAGTTTCCATTCTTTATACCAAGGAGATGACTTACAGTTAAAAAGGCAAGCGTATCGCTTCGATTGTCGTGTAGTAAAGCCGGAACTCCCAGTATTAGAAGAGAGACGCCTGTTACGATAAACGCTGGATGTATCTTTTTCTGGATAAACAGCCAAACCCCTAGCGCGAATAACACTAGAGCACTGGTATCTCCAGTGAGAGCGAGCAGCGAGATAAAGCTATACCCCCACCACTTCTTATCGTCGTCAAACATCAAAATCGCTAAGATAGCCAAACTTGCCTGTAAGGCTTGATAGTGGAAGTCAAAGCTATCTGCTTTGTAAAACCAGACATCACTAAATGCGATCAACGACGGCAATAAGATCGCAATCGTCCTATTACTTCCTTCGATCCCCTTCCTATCCACCGCTCTTTTAGCCCATACCGACGCTAGAAAGCCGATCGACGCGGTCGGCAACGCCTGCAGCAGGTCCAACAGTAAAACGTGAACCGGGAGACGCAAGATATCGACGAAAATATAAGCAATAGGCCAGGTTATTAGCTCAAAGTGGCTAGATATGTAGGGAATCGGAGTACCGACTAACACTGTCGGG
>JAKBGL010000146.1 GCA_021833085.1 Actinomycetes bacterium
CGTCTTTTAGATTCTGCCCAGCACCGCTATCACACAAACAAAACACGTACCCTAAGTGGCACTTCAGCGACTATCGTCCCAAAATGGGTAAGCGAGTGATCCGAACACGAAGTTGTCCATCTCTGCGTCACCTCCATACGCTTTAATAATGGACGCCTTCTTACTTGGACGCTTCTAAAGCTTCATACCTTTAGCCTGACAAGTATGTTCATAGATAGTCCCTGATGCTTTAGGAGACTGTTGTCAACCCTCCCGTTGAGCACTAAACGATCCCAACGGACACCTTTAGCAACGAAAGCGACTGAGGACGATCACACTTGGGCAATATCTCTTACTAACTCTACAAAGATCACTGCAAAGTGTAGATAGACGAATTCGCATATAGGCTAAATGAATGGCTACTTCACTTTTAGGAACTCGAGTCACCAGGGTAGAAGACCCCGCACTACTCCGGGGAGGTGGAAGTTTTGTAGACAACATACCGATTGAGCATCCTTTGCACCTTCTTTTCCTCCGTTCAGAGACCGCCCGTGCGAACATCACCGGGATCGAGCTCAAAGAAGCACTTAACGTTCCCGGAGTTGTGGCGCTCTATCGAGCAGAGGATCTTGGAATTACTCCGCACCATACATTTTTCCCACTCAATAAGGATATCAAGAGGCCTCCCCTGGCAACGGGACAGGTTAATTTTGTCGGAGATCCGATAGTAGCGATAGTAGCCACTTCACGAGAGGCAGCTCAAGACGCTATGGACCTAATCGAAGTATCCTATGAGTACTTAGAGCCGGTAGTTGGAGTAGAACGTAGTGTTGCAGCGAGCGCCCCGAATTTAAATAAGCACGCACCACGTAATGTTGCCCAAGGTTACCGTGATCCAGGGTTTGAAAGCGCTCTTCAGGGCGCAGAGGTAGTCGTAAAGGCACGATTCGTCAACCAAAGAGTCGCGGTAGCTCCTATGGAAGGTAATGCAATTCTTGTCGACCCTACTCCAAACGACGATGGATATATAGCTGTGATCTGGGTATCAACGCAGATGCCACATGGTTTCGCCAACTTAGTTGCCGATGTGTTCAGCATAGACCCACAGAGACTCCACGTTATAACACCCGATGTTGGAGGAGGCTTTGGCGGCAAAGCCGGACTCGCAGCCGAACACTCTGTCGCCATAGCTGCAGCGTTAAAGCTCCAAAGACCCATAAAGTGGGTCGAGACACGATCAGAAAACATGATCGCTATGCCTCACGGAAGGGATCAAGTTCAATACGTTGAGATGGGACTAAAGCACAACGGCAAGATAACTGGTCTACGCTGCTCCATGTTAGGCGACGCTGGTGCTTACGGAGGATTTGGCGGTGGTCTAGTACTGGGTAGCACTCGAACAATGAGCCAAGGAACCTACGATATTGAAAGACTCGCTTTTAGTGCTGCTGCGGTCCTGACTAATACAACACCCATGGGCGCGTTTCGAGGTGCTGGCAGACCAGAGGCGGCTGAATTCTTGGAGCGAATTATAGATATCGCCGCTGACGAGCTTGAAATGGACCCGATCGAACTGAGAAGAGTTAATCTCATACCCAAAGAGGCTTTCCCATATACGACACAAACTGGGGCAAACTACGATGTCGGAGACTACGAGAAGGCACTTGATTACTTGCTTTCTACAGTAGATTACGATGGTTTAAGGAAAGATCAAAAGGCACGAATCGAAAAGGGAAGCACCACTTTACTGGGAATTGGCATCTCCACATACGTGGAGATTACCGCAGCCGGTGCAGGCGAGTATGCTGAGGTCGAAGTACTAGAAGACGGTAAGGCTCGTATCAAGGTCGGAACTTCAGCACACGGTCAAGGACACGCAACATCGTTTGCGATGTTAGTCTCTGACTCTCTAGGAATCCCTCTTGAGAACATCGAGTTCGTGCAGTCCGATACCGCCAAAGTACCAAGGGGCAACGGTACGGGTGGTTCTCGATCCCTACAACTCGGAGGTTCAGCTGTAAGGACCGCTTCTGTACAAGTAAGAGAGATCGCTGCTCGTCTCTTGTCAGGGAGACTTGAAGTCGCTCCGGAAGACATCATAGTCTCAGACAACGGTTTGGAGGTAAGTGGAGTACCTACAACAAGGAAAAGCTGGGCCGAACTCTACCGGATGGCGAAAGATGACGGCATCAGCCTAAAAAGTGAGTTCGACTTTACCTCAAGCGGTCCCACATTCCCATTTGGCGCCCATCTCTCCGTCGTAGAGATAGATATCGAAACTGGCAAAATCACACCGATCTCTCACTACTGTGTGGACGACTGCGGGACCATTGTCAACCCCTTGCTCGTTGAGGGTCAGCAACATGGAGGCGCTACTCAAGGAATGTCCCAAGTACTCTACGAACACTTTCAATATGATCAAGATGGTAACCCTTTAACCACAAACTTCGCAGCCTATGCAGTCCCTGCAGCTACCGAAGTCCCGCCTATCTACACCTTCACTACTCAGACGCCGACACCGAACAACCCACTAGGCGCAAAAGGCATAGGCGAATCAGCTACCGTAGGTGCCACTCCTGCCGTTCACAACGCTGTAATAGATGCGCTGAGCCATCTTGGGGTAAGACACATCGACATGCCCTGTACTCCTGAGAAGATCTGGCGGGCGATAACCGAGGGTTCTAAAGCCAAAATATGGAGTGAACCACCCGACGTATTTCAACACCTCACGGTCAGGAGTTCCAGCGGAGATAGTGACGCAGAAGAGGTAGACATATAAAGACGCCTCGGATGCGACTAGAGAGAAACCTAGCTATCGCCGTTTGGGTCAACGACTAAAGATGTACAGAATGAACAACGTTTCGCTCCAACTGGAATCTCAGACAAACACTCGACGCAAGTTTTTGTAGTAGGTTCGACAGCAATCTTCGAAGCTCTACGAGCTTGGACCCGAAGCACCGGAGCAACGACAATAAAGTAGATAGCCAATGCAGTAATGAGAAAGGTAATAGCTTCATCGACGAAGTTTCCGTAAAGGAATCGGGATCGCCCAACGCTAAAGTAAAGACTTCCAAAGTTAGCTTGATTGCCAAAGATACCTATTATCGGAGTAAAGAAGTCGACCACAAGGGCCTTCACCAACCCCGCGAACGCTGTACCAATGACAAACGCAACTGCTAAATTCAACAGATTGCCTTGCATGATGAACTTCTTAAATCCAGACACAGCTGACCCCCTTTCAGACAACACCGAGATAAGAATAATAAACGCTCTTCGAACTTTATCTAACCACTCTTTTGGAAAACCTCTGTCATCTCACCTGACCTAGCTTCAGTCCACATTCTGAAAAAAGTAGTCGTTAAACTCCCTCGTCAGCAAGGACGAGGCTTCTAATTCTACCGCTTGGCTAAGATTGCCTAGCACAGCTCCCATCACGGCACCGTGACCAACTGGACTAGTACCGTCCAATGCTTTACTACTTGATTCTTTGGTTGAGTGGAAACTGTCCTCTAGGCAGGTTGCAATTCTGAGTTCAATACTTCATTAAGGGTCGACAAGACGCCTACACCCCAGACTTCCGACAGCATCGAGTCAAATCATTATTGAGGTTCGAGCCTCTTTAATCGTACTCCCTCTAGCCTGAAGTTCCGAATGGATCTTGGCCAAGCTCAGATCTTCTGGGTGTCTGCTTGATCGCTACCGTGTACCATCCAGATAGTGTCGTCCTATACATCAGTGGGGAATCGCTAATTACGTGGGTGGTCTCTCTGTTGCTTGATGTATTGGGTAAGATTGAAAGTGGCACCCGACCGATATATCTAGGAAAACACGAGCCAGACCAGAACCTGTTTATGAGCCAAAGTGTTGTCTTAGTTAGGGAAGTCCTAACGCAGTGCAGCGTTCACTAACAGGTCTAGATAGCTCTGT
>JAKBGL010000147.1 GCA_021833085.1 Actinomycetes bacterium
GGCTATTTTCCATGCATGCGGTTGATACTGCTTCACAACCTTATTCTGGTCATTTACTATCTCTGACATAAGATGTGGAGTCTCTATAACTCCATGATTCGCGATAGCTGAGCCAACTAGGGCCATCTGAAGCGGCGTAGCACTGTCGTTACCTTGCCCTATCGCAGAGTAAGCCAGTTGTGGCAAGTTCTGACTGAAGAACGAGGCTGGAGGAAAGGTCGATGCAGCCGCTCCGGAGATATCAAGTGGAGGCACCGAGTTAAATCCAAAGGCATTCGCCTCTTCACTTAGATTATTCGCTCCAAGCTCTAAACCGATATTGGCGAAGCCTGTATCACAAGATACCTGCAAAAGAACCGGCAGTGTCCCACCACAAGCCTCATACGCGTAGTTGTGAAGTGTCAATGACGTTTCAGGAAGTTTGGTTGTACTCTCAACTGGAAAACTTTGAGTAGCAATAGCGGGGTCGTGATCGTATATAGCCGAGGTTGTAACGATCTTGAAAGTTGATCCAGGTGGAAAAGATCTTGCGACAGCCAAATTCAAAAGAGGTGGGTACTGTCCTTGGTTGTCCTGCTTCCAGGCCGCATTTTCAATCGAACCGCTCGGTGAACTCAACGGGTTCGGATTGAAAGACGGAGAAGAGTACATAGCTAAGATGTTCCCCGTCGAGGGCTGAATCGCCACTACAGCACCGTCAAGCGCGCCGAGTGCCTTAGCAGCCGTACTTTGTAACGTCGAGTTTATGGTCGTCACGACAGAGTCAGTATGATACTTCGTACTAAAAAGCGAAGAGAGACTATTGGGTGGTGCAACTCTACCTTGAAGATAGGAGTTATATGCAGCTTCGATTCCCGACTCACCGTAAATTATCGAGTAGTAACCCGTTACATCACTATAAAGTGCACCGTAGGGGTACTGTCGCTGGTAGTGATAGATGTCGTTAGCACTGACAGTATCAGCTATAACCTTTCCATCAGCCGTCAAGATAGCGCCACGGGGCAGTGACAGTTGCTTGGTGGTAGCGTTATTATTTCCATTTGCACTTGAGAGACGCTGAGCTTGGAGCACCTGAAGGTTGTTTAGCTGCAAGAACAGTAACGAAAATGCCACTAAAAAAAATATCGCAAGAAATAGGATTCTCCTCTGCACTATCCAACACCTGATCCCGAAGTAGTTGTAGTAGTAAAAGAAGACCCTAAAGGATGACTTGATATGTAGCTTTGTTGCTTCACCCTTGCCTTTAGATTCCTAATGTAGCTCTCCGCTGCTACTAGAGATGGCTCTGGTACTTTGTTCTTGATTGCGCTCGCTTCAACTGAGTTCAAGACATCCAAATGTAGCGATGATGTCTGTACAACAGAAGGTGAGTACCAAAGTAATCCTCCAGGATGACCATGAAAGATAGCAACCGCGCCATCTGCATCACCTACAAAGTACGAGTGATTTTCATACAGCTGTACTGAAATAAGAACGCCGCCTACCAGTAGTAGAAACAGTAGCAAAAACGCTGCGACACGCAGCGTAAATATCCGGCTACCCCTAACTATCGCTTGTTTGTCTATGGGCCTAGGTATCGACAGTAGTTCCGGCTTTCTCCGAACAACAGTCTCTAATTCTTTCTCTTGGTATAGCTCTACTGGAGAAGATCCATCTTGATCTTCTCCAGTAGAGCTAAGTCCTAGAACCTCTACAAGGATTACAGATATGTTGTCGGTACCTCCTGAGAGATTAGCACTTTCGATAAGTCGGTCCGCTCTTTGTTGAAGAGGTAGGCCCCCCATAAGAATTTTCTCGATTTCCCCGTCGGTAACGTGGTTAATGAGACCATCTGAACACAGGAGGAGAATGTCTCCAGGAGAAGGTGAGACTTTAAAAATATCAGAATCTACCGTCGCCTCAACTCCCAGAGCTTTGGTAAGAACGTGGCGTTGGCTATGATGAGCTGCTTGTTCTTCTGTTATCGATCCACTTCTCAACAACTCGCCAACGTAGGTATGGTCCTTTGTTATCTGTTGAAGTTCTCCTCTATGCAAAAAGTAAGCTCGAGAATCTCCAATATTTTGAACCAAGAATACTTCCTTACCTGCCTCCGCTGTTACTAACGCTGCAGTCAAGGTCGTGCCCATCCCTTTGAGTTTCTCAGAGTGCGATGCCTCAGACATTATCCTACGATTCGCTTCGGAGAACGAACTCCTAAATGCTTCAGCAAGTCGTTCACTCGAAGGAATCTCACTTAGAGTCTCAACAGCAAGTTTGGACGCTACTTCACCTCCAGCATGACCCCCCATACCATCTGCGACAGCGAACAACTTACCGTCAGCGTAAATTGAGTCTTGGTTTACACGTCTAACTCTTCCAGTATCAGTTGCAAGTGCCCACTGAAGTTTCAAAGTTGGATCACCTCAAACACACTTTTGCCGATTCTTATAAGGTCCCCTCTCTCTAGCTGAGTTAACGTTTTCACTCTTAGCGAATTAACGATAGTCCCGTTTGTAGAGCCAAGGTCCTCAATCCAAAGTCCATCTGGTCGTACTTGAAGTTTTGCGTGTTGTGAAGAGGCAAAATTATCTTCTACTAACGATAGATCACATTCGTCGGAACGACCTAGTAACATATCGTTTTTTACTCTGAACTCTCTCCCTTTGAACGATCCTTCCAACGCCAAAAGCCGAAACTCTTCACCACCTGTGTGCGCTGGACTAGGCGCCCCAACTGCTACACCTTCTCTCACATTTATGGGCGAAACTGCTTTCGAGTTAGGGACCCTTTCACTACCGGGTATATTCCTAACTTTCTTCGCACTTTCAGAGCTTTTTACTTCAACCCATATCGCTCTAAGAATACGAAGAAAAAATAGCCAAACTATGGCAATAAACACATATTTGAAAAGTTCAAGCAAGGGGACGGGCACGACTTTTTGCTACTCCAACAGATAGACAAGCCTGGTTCCACCAACCAAGATCTCGTCGCCACTTACTAAAGGTATCTCTGCAGTAATTCGTTGTTGATTCACATACGTTCCATTTGTAGACCCTAAGTCCTTAACATAAACGACGTTGTCGACTAGTTCTACCTGACAGTGTCTTCTCGAAACACGAGGGTCTTCTACCACGAGCGAACATACAGGAAGCCGTCCTACAACAAAGACTCCAGGATTTAACTCAATTCTTCGCCCGTCCGGTAACACCAAGACGAAACGATCTCCAAAACCTTCTTCTTCGAAAAAGCTACTCTCTACGAAAAAGGATCCGGCTTTTTGATTAAAATCTTCAATAAAATCTATCTGAATTGAGCCAACAAACTTGTAAGAGTGTTCATTCGCAGTATCGATTAAAAGGGCTTTAAGCTCCGCTAGAATCGCCTTCGCAATAGGTTCTAACTCCTCAAAGTCAAACTTTGAGAGATACACCTTGTACATGTTTGGTACAATCTCTGAAGTCAATCCAACCTTACGGTTTCGCTCTAACTCGCGAACGATCCTCCGGCCTAGCTCAATAGGCTCTACCGATCTCTTCGAGGCTTTAGCGAACACTGACTCGACTGCACCTTGAAGCCGACGCTCAAATTTATCTAGTCCCACTGGTTAGACTCTACCCACCTCTTACCTAAACAAGGGTTAATTTGACTCTATGAGTACTGTATACGCCGACAACGTCATAAAATGCTTTATCATTCTAGATGGCACTATCTTATGGGCGAGTGGCGGAATAGGCAGACGCGCAGGATTCAGGTTCCTGTGTCCGTAAGGACGTGGGGGTTCAAGTCCCCCTTCGCCCACCAAGAGGTTACCAGCGGAACTCACTCCTTCGAGCGACACCACTGCCTTCGTTCGGGGTGCTGGTGATTTCACCGGTACGCCAATTCGACCCTGTGGTGTGGTAGTAGCGTCACTGTA
>JAKBGL010000148.1 GCA_021833085.1 Actinomycetes bacterium
TACACGCTGCTCGCACTTTAACCCAACGGAGCACTTCTTGGTCGATTGTCAAGGTGGTACGAACCTTAGCCATTGCTTCATTATAGCATCATGATGATTTGATGAAAGCCGCTTCCTACGCATCATGCGTTGCAACGCATCTCAAGTCAATGGCATTTTGAGATTGGAGACTCCGGACAAACCACTTCGGGCAATGCGGTATACAAGTCAACAAATACTGATACGAGGTTTTTAGATTGTCTATTGGCTGTTCAGCTACGCAGTCGAGACTGCGTGATGCACCATAGAACTGAAGCTGTCGACCTTGACTCAAACCATATGCAGCAACCCCAACCTCGGTGCCTAGATCAACAATTCCACCGGTTAAGCCGAAATCTTGGTAATCGGAGCCAGCGTGCACCTTAAACACCAAATTTTTGATAACCATTGAAGCGACGACTCAATTTGCCCAATATCTTCGAACTCCACTGGTGCTTTAGCGAAGAGGAGAAAGTTTTCCAGAGTCACATCATAGGGTTCTATCACTCCTTCGGGATCAACAAGTTCATGCAGTGCCGAGAGAACAAACCATTCATCGCATAACTTGTCAACGTATCTCCGTCCACCGCGAAACAGCGTCAATATATAAAGATCCTTGGACATGGAGGGCTTGCCCAATTTCGTTGCAACGCAACCGACCAAGCCAACTGTTCGTTTTCCAGACATGGTGTGATGTCACACCCGCGTTGTGACGCACCCTGGAGGCAGCTAGCACTCTGATATTTTTAGTAATGCTTTGGTTGATTTGTACAACCGCTTTGGCCCAAATTGGCTTCGTTGCCACATGTAAATCTTAAGGCGATATCGAAAAATAACGTAGTCAATTTGATCAGTACTGCGGAGAAATGGCGTCATTCCATTCAGCTTAGAGTTCGGCCCGATAGATATTTAATTGACGCAACAGGTCGTCACCAACGTTTGCTCCATGAGGTTAGATGTCGATCTTCGCTTTGGTCTGATGGAGGTTTCCGGTTGCAACTACCATTGATCGATAGAGCATCATCGCTAACCATGCAAAGTTGCCAAATAGTATTCACGGGATTGTGAGTGTTCCGCCGTGGCGATTAGAGTCTCTCCTACTGAATTCTTGGCCACTCGAAATTTCCATTTGCGACTGTCAGTACATAAATTTTGCCCCTAATTACTTTTTAATATCTAGGCTCCTGATAATGACACTGCTTGTGAACTGCTCATATCTATTTTGTTTACAATGTCTGATCAGTATGTACAAGACTTCTAATCTCAAGGTACCACCACACTCACTGCCCATAGTCGCTCAACATCAAGATAAACAGATGGTTTTAATGTTTTCGTTCTTGTTCCCAAAAGAGGAAAGAGGCGAACTCCAAGAGATCGACGTGACAGCTAGAGTTGGAACCGCAATAGACATTCTCCAGGCAATCGCTAGCAAAGTCTGGTTTAACTCTTTATAGGCACATCAGGAATCGCACGTTCAGATTGAAGGAGTATCTATCTCTAATGCTGTGGCACTATAGGTCTTCGTCGTCAAAGAGAACCGGAGCGGACGGACCATCGCCGTCTAAAAGCTGGAAGTTCGGACGACCAAAGTGAAAGTCTACTTCCGTCAAAGAGTCTTCGATCCTTGAATCTTCCTCGATAAGTGGAAGAGCTACCGTTGCATCATCTTCCAATCTAGAAAGATCGGGATATCCATCCTCGTATGTGGAGGAGTCAGGAAAGGTAAAAGGACTCGCGATGCCGGCATCATCAAACTCGGTACCGTTGTTTGCCTCTGAGCCATCGCCGCTTACGACCTGGCTAGTTGACGGTGTCGTTTCAGTGGTCCCTAACGATAAAGAGTCCAAACGAAGTTCAAGACTCTTATCTAAGCGGTCAACGAGATCCATCAAAGAAGCTCGCATCTCGTCTTTAGCGGTTGCAACCGAAGATACAAGCACCTTTACCTCTTCAACCAAGGACGATCTGCGCTGCTCCAACGAGTCCACCTCACCTGCGAGTAGTCTAGCTCTCTCTTCCACTAATGCATTAGCTCTCCTGTTGGCCTGTTCAACCATCTCTTCGGAACGGCGTCGGGCATCTTCAGTTATACGATCCGCCTCCTTCTTGGCCTCTTGGACCGCCTGATCGGCTGCTTTTTGGGCTAAGAGCAAGGTTCTCTGGATCAGATCATTGTTCGGTGAGACATCATTTCCGGGATTAGTAGAGAGCACCCGAGGCTCAGATGCAGGAGCCGAGGAACTCTTTGTGACCACCGGAGGATTTGCCTCATAACGAGCTACCTTTGTCTTCGCCTCCTCAAGTTGTGCTTCCAGAACATCGATTCCACGGGCTACTTGTTCCAAAAACTCGTCTACATCGTCTTGGTGGTAGCCACGCATACGTTCACGAAACTCAACCTCACGAACTTGCTTAGAACTAATAGCCACCGACACTCCCTCCTTCAGGCGTTGCGCCTTCAAGTTCCACCAGCTATACTATCGGCACAATTACCCACTGAATTAACAATATGACTATTAGGGGCGACAGATCAAAGGTCATAGGTCCAGAACCTATCTTCGGCATTACCCTTCTTACAGGTCCTAAGACCGGCTCAGTAAAACGGCTCAAGAACATCTGAGCCCTGTAGAACCCCGATTCAGGAGGAGAAGGAAAGTACGAAAGTACTATCTGGACCACGATTACTATTACATATAGTTCCAATAAGGAACGAATTAGGGACTGTATCCCAACCATTTTAGTTACCTCGAAGTACTGCTCGTTCTGTTATACGCTCCATGTCTTCCTCGGTAACTTCAACCTTGGCTGGAGTTATCAAGTAGACTTGCTCAGCTACCCTCTTAATCTTACCCCCAAGCGCGTAAGTTAGACCTGAGCAAAAATCTATAACTCTCCGAGAGACTCCAGTGTCAAGTCCCTCGATATTTACGATAACAGGACGGCCACCTTTCATATGGTCAGCTATCTCTTGCACGTCAGCGAACTTTGAAGGGACCGCTAGATGAACCTTGGGACCGTCACTTTTAAGTGGTCTAACTACCGGAGATCGATGTTCTATTACTTGAGTAGGCTCATCAACCTCTTCGACTTTTTTTGCAGAACTCTCTTTATGAGGCGTTGGGTGAGTTTCAGGATAGGTATAACTTTCACGCACAGGGGGCGGATCTTGGGTGAAAACCTGAACTCGCGGCTGTTGGCGTCGTTCCTCTCCCACCCGAGCACTTCCGGCGTAGGCCAAGGCTTCTTCTCTAAATCTAGGCTCCTGTGCCAAGTTATACTCTGACCGGGGTTCCCGATACTGCTGAGACCTAGTTATGGGCATCTCCAACTCTTCATCATCATCGGTGATACCCAGCCAAACCATTGCCTTATGAACAACGGACGCCATCCAATTCCCCTATCTACTCACTTCATTGCTAATCAATTCCTAGATGCCCCGCCCAATGGAAGGTCTTTGGCCCAAGAGAGCCCTACCCAACCTGAGGTCCGTGGCACCGTTTGCGAGTGCTAACTCAAAGTCATCACTCATGCCCATCGAGCATCGTTTCAGACCGTATGTGTCGCAAAGACCTCTCACCAGTCTAAAGAACTCTGGTGCTCGATAACCACTTGTAATCGATGCAACTCCCATTAATCCCACGAGATTGAGACCGACGCTCCTGCTTAGGTCCACGCCCTCTTCTATATGCTCAAGCTGAAATCCGTTTCGGCCAACTTCTTCATCAGAACGCACCTGAAGAAAAACTTCACCCCGGTAGTCCAATCTAGCCAACTCGTCTATCTCTGAGATACGAGATACCGAGTGAATTCCACTGGAGACTTTGACTATCTTCTTTAACTTAGA
>JAKBGL010000149.1 GCA_021833085.1 Actinomycetes bacterium
ATAGAGCTGCTTGTACTCTTGTCTTTCGTGGTAGGTGCTGTCGATGAACCTCTTGGTGTTTCTAAATTGTGTTCTGAACCAACTGAAAGCATTGTGTGCACTTTTGTCACTCGATAATGTCTCTGTGTGATTTGTATCTATCTCCCTTGCCCAGGCTCTGTAGGTAAGGTCGCCACTAGTCTTAAGAGTGATCTTGGGATGTACTTGTCTTTTAAAGAGGTTGCATCCTTAATGTTATCCAAATTCCGTTAGCTCAAGTATCTGTCGTCAGGTTCACTCCCTGAAATTTGTAACTCTGACGGAGTCGTTGTCTACTGAACTTTATGTTGCTCTCGATCGTCAGTGTCCATCTGGACTACTTGATCACGAACTTTCGTAAGTGGGCTTCTCTGGTCCAAAGTTTTTATTTCCACTTCAAGCAGTTGTCTAGCGTAATTGCGAGACTATGCATTCAAGACACCACTTTGCGGATCTCAAGGTTTGCTGACGTCGCTATGTCCAAGCTTCAATCAGCGCCTGTTGTGATGTTGGTACTAGATTGAACAGTGAAAAGTTTTAGTGGATGAGTGTTTCACTGTGGGGTTCGACGATATACAAGCTCTGTGAGTACAGGTCTGTGAACGTCTGAGGGCTGTGCTGTTGAAGGTAAATGAGGTGGAGATTTCGTGGCTGATCAAGCAAGATTTTCGGAAGAGGCTCTTCAGTATGCGGATCCGTTATATGCGGCGGCGTTGAGAATGACTAGAAATTCGGCAGATGCAGAGGATCTTCTTCAGGAGACGTATCTGAAGGCCTATCGAGCCTTTGGCTCCTTCTCTGAGGGAACCAATCTGAAGGCATGGCTCTACCGGATTTTGACAAACACCTACATCAATATATATCGGGCCAAGAAGAGGAGACCGGAAGAGAGTGATATCGAAGACGTCGAAGATCTGTACATGTACCACCGACTCAGCGGACTTGAGGCCGCAACGGCGGGCCGCTCGGCCGAGGAAGAAGTACTAGACCAATTCAGTGAGCGTGAAGTTAAAGCGGCAATCGAAGAGCTTCCAGAACAGTTCCGATTAGCGGTGCTACTTTCAGATGTTGAAGGGTTTTCATACAAGGAGATCGCCGATATTTTGGGAATTCCGCTTGGAACTGTAATGAGTAGGCTACATCGTGGAAGAAAGGCACTGCAAAAATCGTTAGTAGAACTAGGAATGCGAAGAGCTTTGGCAAGGGATCAGAGCTGAGAGATGGCGATGGGAAAGATAAAAGACTGTAGCGAAGTTGTTTCGAAGCTGTATGAATTTTTAGATGGGGAGCTTACCGAGGAGAGAAAGTCGATTATTAGGGAGCACTTAGATGAGTGCTCTCCATGCCTTGAAGCTTTTGAGTTTGAAACGGAGCTGAGAGCTATGGTCTCAAGTAAGAGTCGAGAGATCTGCCCGGAACGTTTGAAAAACAAAATAGCCAACCTGATTAACCTTAGCGAAGGATATTCCCAAGACTCTTCGGAATAATTGTGATTTAGTCTGAGTTAGTCTGAATATGTCAAGAGTTTCTGATGTTGTCTCCGGTTCGGCGGCGGTAGGGGTTGGCAGACCTTCAAAGAAGTACGCAGAAGGAAGGGTTTGCAAAGAACAGGGTTGTTCTACAAAGCTATCGATCTACAATAAGGGCAAGTTCTGTTATGTGCACGAGCCAACAAAGGTTCCGAGAACGCGCGGACGAAGGGTTGCTTAACTGGTTGCCTTTGGATGAGTGAGGTGAAGATGGCCGATAAAGTTTCATGGACGGCTGTTATGACTTCGGCTAAGGTGATTCTCGCCAGGTCGACACGTCCTTCTGATCAAGAGATAGAAGAGCTAAAGAAAGACCTTGATGAAATAGTTCCTGCTGCCAAAGAGCAGGTGGAAGCCTATACAGCAATAGAAGTTCCTTCGGACTCCGTTTCTTATCGAGTGCTTTCACGAGAAGATTGGTTGGAAGCAAATCTCGAGTCTTACAAGTACTTGATCTCGAAGTTAGCTAATAGGTCTCCAGTCAGCTTCGAAGTACCGGGGTCTGATATAGCTTCTGGTGTGGGACTTGGTGTGGTTTTGGGGTGGATGGCCACCCATGTTCTTGGGCAGTACGACTTACTTTTACAAAATGGGGCAGATAACGAGTCGGGATCGCTATATTTTGTCGCTCCTAACATAATCGAAATTGAAAGACGTTTCGGGTTCCAAAAAAAACAGTTTAGACATTGGGTAGCTTTGCACGAACTTACCCACCGCGCACAGTTTGAAGGTGTGCCTTGGTTCAAACCTTACTTTACATCGTTGGTGGATGAGATGTTGGATGCTTCTAAGCTCTCGTCGGCGGAAGTGATGGATCTACTGGGTAAGTCTATGAAAAGACTGATTTCGGGAGAGAAAGTTTTAGGTGAAATGGGGCTAGCTGGACTTTTTGTCTCTGATCGCCAACGCCTGGTTGTAGAGAAGACGACTTCACTTATGAGTATCGCCGAAGGTCATGGCGACTGGGTTATGGATCGAGCAGCTACCGGCACAATACCTGAAGCGTGGCAGTTTTCGAAGACTTTAGGTGAGCGGCGAAGCTCGGCTCAAGGCGCCACTCGCCTTATGCAGTCCCTTCTTGGTCTCGAAGCTAAAATGAATCAATACGCAAGAGGTGAGCGCTTTATTGAAGAGGTAGAAAGATTATCTCCTGGATCCTCTCATCTAGTGTGGTCCTCTCCAGATAGCATTCCTACCACAGCTGAGTTCGTCGATGTACCTGCCTGGTTGAGACGAATGGGAGTTAGTCAAGCGCAAGTTAGGTAGCAAACTTTACTAATGTAATCTTAGTGAGATAAAGAGTTTTCTTCTTTGACCGGCGCTTACAATTTACTACGTAGGGTAACCTTTTGGTTGTGACAAATGAGAGTGGATCAAGAGGAAGTGTTCCACATCTTTATCTACTGAAGAGCGAGAGCGACTTCTTTGCTGAGAGTTCAGTGGATAGGTCGTTATCTCTTGATCTACCTACAGAACTTAGAACTCGTATCGCTGAATCGGGACTGGACGTTGATGATCTCTTATCAAGGTGCTTTTTCCATAGATTCGACAAAGGTTCAGTTGTGCGTGCGGCAGTCTCAGGGGGTGCAGACTCTTTAGCTCTTGTCGTTCTAGCCAAAGTAGCTGGACTAGAAGTAGTAGCATATAATGTTGACCACCAGATCCGTGAGGAGTCGTCCCTCGAAGCGGACATGGTAGAGGAGCAACTACGGCCTTTACACGTGGCACTGTTGAGACACAAGGTGAGAGTTCAACCTGGTCCAAACTTGGAAGAACGTGCCCGCCAAGCAAGGTATAGCGTCCTACCTAGTGATATCTCAACGGGCCATACGGCCGATGACCAGGTTGAAACCGTACTGTACAACCTTGTCCGAGGCGGGGGACTCAAAGGGCTTAGCGCCATGGAATTAGGTATTAGACATCCGATCCTTGGGATCAGAAAGTATGAAACTGACGCAATATGCGCCTCGGTCGGCTTGATTCCCCTAACTGATCCCTCTAATCGAGACCCTCGTATCGTCCGTAATAGGGTTCGAAATGAGGTGATCCCTCTCTTGTGCGACGTAGCTAAGCGGGATGTCGTTCCAATTATCTACCGCACATCTATTCTTTTGCGCAAGGACCAGGAGATAGTGAGTGATGTTCTAAGTCAATGTGCACCTAGCACCTTGAAAGAACTAAGGGACTGTCCTCCTCATATTGCTTCTATGTGGATAAGAGCAAAGGTGTTTGAAGTTACTCAACTACAGCTTTCTTGGTTTCATACTCAAAAATGTCTAGAGGTCGTGCAAGGTGGCCCCGCATCGACCTCA
>JAKBGL010000150.1 GCA_021833085.1 Actinomycetes bacterium
CTAAATTGACACTAGATGAAACCCACGTTTGCACAAGCTTCGGCGTCTTTGACTCCATGCGTTCCTTTCCAGCACTTAATAACAAAAGACCTGACTGAGATTCCGCTTTTCGAACTCAGCGACAGAGCCGATCACAAAGATGCTCTTCTGGTACTTCACGCAACAGGCTTCTCTGGATGTACCTATCGGGCATTAGCTAGCCATCTTTCTAACAGATGGGACGTCTTCGCTATCGATTTTCGCGGTCATGGTCGCTCAAAGAAGCGCTTTGACGAAACCTTTCACTGGGTTAACTTTGCAAAAGATGTTGAAGCCGCGACAAAATATATAAAACGTCTTGGGTACGATAAGGTCTCTGTCTTTGGGCACTCTATGGGTGCAGCAGCAGCCATTCTTTCTCTTGAACTAGGAGACCAAGACATAGATAAAGCATTCCTTTTCGAGCCGATAATATTCAAAGAGCCCGAGGACTCGGCACCGAACCTTGACAATCCACTTGCCAAACTCGCCCTAAGACGTAGATCTTCCTTCGACTCCTACGAGGCGGCGTACGATAACTTTACGCACAAGGAGCCTATCTGTCGATTTCTTGGCACAGTAGTCATAGACTACCTTCTCAGCGCGTTCAAGTTGGCTCCCGATGGTACAGTGAGTCTTTCATGCACAAAGGAAGACGAGTCCCTCATCTATGCTTTTGGAGGCTCTCACGGTGCATATCACACCTTAGATAGAATCAGCAACGATGTGACGATCTTATTTGGCGCCGATACGGATACGTTCGATCGAACTCACTTTATCGATCTTGCAAGGCGACTACCCAAGGGCACTTATCAAGAACTTAAAGATACCGGGCACTTTGCCCCAATGACACATCCTGAGATGCTCGCCAATACCATGATCAAAGCAGACCACACTAATCACCACCCATGAATCTTACAGAAGTACTTAGAAAATGCAAAGTAAAGTTCGCACGTCACTCAGCCCATACAGCCTTAACTTCGGCTACATTTAACGTTAGAACAAGCTGATAGACACATTAGGACGCGCTGAATAGGATATGCCACTACCGATACCAGGATCGCTAACCCCAACCAAAGTGACAACGTTTCGGGAGTGTGCCTTCGCTTTTAGACTCGCCGTCATCGATAAAGTTCCCCAGCCGTCAAACATTTGGACTGTAAGAGGATCGATTGCACATCGGGTTCTAGATCGACTTTACTTTGACGTTGCCAAAGGGAAGCGCTCCGAGAGCATCGCTCGAGAGATATTCGAGACGGTGTACCAAATTTATCTGGCACAAGAACCGTACTCTTTACTGATTCAATCCATGACAGAAGAGGGTCTCAGCAGCTACAAAGAGTCGATCTGGAAGATGATCGTAGCCGATTTTTACATGGAAGACCCCAACGAGGTTCAAGTAATCGGAACTGAAATCATGCTTGAAACCGAGATAGATGGAGTAAAACTCAGGGGTATTATCGACCGTCTAGATCTAAATTCAGATGGATCACTCACAGTCGTGGACTACAAAACTGGACGTATACCCTCCGCAATAAAAGAGCAAGAGAAACTGATGGGAGTCCACTTCTACGCCTACCTTTGCGAGAGCGTTTTGGGATCAAGACCCCGTTCGGTACAACTCCTTTACCTAAAGGAAAAGACGACCATCGAGTCATACCCAACAGAGAGATCAACGCGAGCGCTTCGGGTCAAGGCTGGCGCTATTTGGAAAGCAGTGGTATATGCATGCGAAAACGATAACTTTAGGCCTCGGCCTTCACACCTGTGCGGGTACTGCCACTACTCTTTCATGTGTCCAGCCAACAACCCATGCACAGACAAAGAAAATATTCAACCAATCGCTCCTACTACTTATCTGGCGCGCTAGGTTCCTTGTAAGTGCTAAAAGATCTCTCCAACTCTCAAAGTCCAACCATCTTAGACCTAGTCGAGCGTTTCGATAAAAAGTTTGACTCCCTGTTCGCTCCACTTCGGAAAAGTACGGTAGCCAACCGTACGTTTTACTCAGCATCCGCTCTAGCCGACCACTCGATACTTTGGTTTATCATTGCTCTCACACTGTATCTGACGAGACCCGCCTTGAGAAAGCAGTCGCTGCGCGCTGCATTTATCCTGCTCGCCGAGTCGGGAGTGGTAAACGTAGTAGTCAAGACGTTGTTTCGGCGGCAAAGGCCGCTGCACGAGGGAGAACGTCCACTACCGCTCAGACAGCCATTGACCTCATCGTTCCCGTCCGGTCATGCTACGGCCGCAACCTGTGCAGCAGTTCTCTTCCAAGACATAGATCATCTAAAGTGGCCGATACGAGTAACAGCCACCGTTGTCATAGTGTCTAGAATACACGTGAAGATTCACCACGCCTCTGACGTTATCGCTGGCGTTGGCTTTGGCTGGCTCTTCGCTCGAACATCGAAGAAAATACTATCGAGACTCTTTGGAGCGTAACTTGGAAGAACCCATATATGCAGCTGGTGGAGTTATACTTCGCCAAAACAACGACACTGTGGAAGTACTACTAATTCATCGACCAAAATACGACGACTGGAGCTTTCCTAAAGGAAAATCGGAACCTGGCGAGACACCCTTAGTCACCGCCCTCAGGGAAGTTGAGGAAGAAAGTTCGATAACTGCCGTGCCACTGCATGAACTTGCCACGGTAGGGTACAACACGCCGATAGCAGCTGTTGACAAGTTAGTCACTTACTTCGTCATGACCCCCGACAGTGAATCTTCTTTCAAAAAAAACGAAGAGGTCGACGAAGTGCAGTGGATCCCAGTTGGATACGCTTCAGAAAAGCTCTCTTACAGCGATGACATCGATCTCTTACTCAAAGCAATCGACCTAACAAAAGACAGGCAGCTGACCCTTTTCAAGACAGAGACTTAAGTTGTTGAAATATACTTTGCAAAAGTAGCGTTTACTAGACTATGAAATTTGGAGTCAACTGGGACTATCGATGTCCATTCGCACGGAATATACACGAGCACTTAGTAGCAGCTCTGAAAGACGGGGCGCCTTGGGACGTAGCGTTTATTCCTTTTTCCTTGAGCCAAGTCCACCTCGAAGAAGACGAGCCTCCCGTTTGGGAGGATCCAACTAAAACAAAGGATCTCAGCGCTATAGCGGCTGGACTGATCATTAATCGAGACTTTAAGGACGTTTTCTATGACGTTCACGTAGATCTGTTTTCTTTGAGGCACGACCAGGCCAAAGATATAACTGACTGGAGCGTAGTATCGAAAGTACTTCAACACTACGGAGTAGACCCAAAGGTTATCAAAGAGGAGATTGACGAAGGGGATATAATTAAGGTATTCCGATCAAAACACGAAGAGTCAGTCGAGAAGTATCAAGTTTTTGGCGTACCTACTTTCTTCTTAAATGACACAGCCACCTTCGCAAGGGTAATGACGAGACCAAAAGGCGACGCCAAGTTGGCAAGAGACACCATTGAGTTCGTACTAGACACCGTCGTCAACCACGCTGATTTCAACGAGATCAAACATACTCAGATCTCAAGGTAGCTATCCAGATTGCACAACATTTGAGCTAGAGCCAAGAGTAGATCTCTGAGTTAAAGTGAGAAGCTAACGAAGCTGCTTCCCTCGTAGGAGTACACCTAGAGAATCTATAGAGATAGATGACGCCGAGAGTATAAACCGACCTTTGAGGGCAATCAGTACCAAAACGAGGAGTTGGTAGTGGTCCTCAACAAGGTGAGGTGTTCATAAAGTGAAGATAGAGAACAAGGTTATAGTCGTAACTGGGGGTGCGTCTGGAATAGGACTTGCGCTCACTAAAGCATTTCTCGCCAGGGTTCCAACAGTTGCCGATCCA
>JAKBGL010000151.1 GCA_021833085.1 Actinomycetes bacterium
TGTACCCAACGAATTGATCATTCTCTCTTGCTCAGCGCCACTGCACGATACCCGGTTTACCGATTCCTGGTCGATTCTTGCCCCTGATTGCCGCTAATTTCCGAAGACCCCGCAAAAATTCGCTCAGCTACCCCACCTGCAATTTAGCAGACTGTTCGAGTTGAATCAGCATCTCGTAGTCTAGTTCCTAGTGTCGTCAGTAATTTTCAAAGCATTGGCGCGCAGCTCATCTCCACTTCCACAACTCCATGCTAAGACTTAGTGATTAGATCCTTTACCTCGGACCGCTCACTTGCGAGCTCTTCAGTCGTCTTCATAATGGCTTCACGTGCAAAGTCATCGTGTTCTAAGCCCTCTACGACCGAGCACGAAGTTCCATCCGAGACAACAGGATATCCAAACTGTAAACCCTCAGGTACTCCATACTCACCCTGCGAACACACCGCAAGGGAAACCCAATCACCTTTAGGTGTCGGCGTTATGATTGACCGTACAGAGTCCATCACAGCGTTAGCTGCAGAGGCCGCCGACGATAAGCCGCGTGCATCTATAACGGCTGCTCCTCGTTTCTGCACCGTTGAGATAAAGTCACGCTCCAGCCACATCCGATCGGATATTACCGTTTCAGCCGTCTTGCCACTGATCTTCGCGTTTTCGAAGTCTGGGAACTGAGTTGAAGAGTGATTGCCCCAGATCGCAACGTTGGTGACTTCTTCAACTCCGACTCCAGCCTTCTTGGCGAGTTGTGTCCTAGCACGGTTTTGATCAAGACGCGTCATTGCAAAAAACCGACTATGCGGTACACCATCTGCATTTTCACGAGCAATTAACGCGTTGGTATTACACGGGTTGCCGACCACAAAAACTCTAACATCAGAGGCAGCATACTTAGCGATAGCTTCTCCTTGAGGTTTGAAGATTCCGCCATTGATTGAGAGCAAGTCTCGTCTCTCCATGCCCGCTTTGCGAGGCACTGAACCGATTAAAAGAGCCCAGTTGACTCCGTCAAATCCACTTTTGAGATCTGAGGTTAACGTCATCGATTCGAGCGCCGCAAAGGCACAGTCGTCGATCTCCATAGCCACACCCTCAAGCGCCTTCATAGCGTGCTCAATTTCAACTAGATTCAAGCTCACCTTGGTTTCCGGACCAAACAGTTCACCAGAAGCTATTCGGAAAAGCAAAGAGTAAGAGATCTGCCCAGCGGCACCCGTAACGGCCACTTTAACTTTAGAACCACTCATATTTCACTCCCTCTTTAGATTTATAGACGATCGACGATCGCCGATGCAAACTCTGAACACTTTACTTCCGTCGCTCCGTCCATCAAACGAGCAAAGTCATAGGTGACAACCTTATCTGCAATCGTCTTTTCAAGAGCACTTACGATATCACTTGCTACATCAAACCACCCTAGGTGTTCAAACATCATCACCCCAGACAAGATAACCGAACCTGGATTGACCTTATCGAGACCCGCGTACTTGGGTGCTGTACCATGCGTTGCTTCAAAAATACCATGCCCGGTCACGTAGTTTATATTTCCCCCAGGAGCGATTCCGATTCCACCAACTTGGGCTGCAAGTGCATCAGAGAGGTAGTCTCCGTTTAGGTTCATGGTCGCAATTACATCGAACTCATCGGGTCTAGTAAGAGTCTGTTGAAGAGTGATGTCTGCAATAGCATCTTTTACAAGGATTTTATCCCCCGCGTTACCTCCGCAGTCGTCCCAAGACACTGCAGTGTCTTGAAATTCATCCTTGACGAGCTCGTATCCCCATCCCCTAAAGGCACCTTCGGTAAACTTTTGGATGTTGCCCTTATGGACCAACGTTACCGAACGTCGATCCCTAGCAAGTGCATAGTTTAAAGCGGCGCGAATGAGCCGCTTAGAGCCGGTCTCTGATATTGGCTTTACGCCTATACCAGAGTCCTCGCGAATCTTCCATCCAAAGTTGGCAAGCAAGAACTCCCTGAGCTTTGTAGCCTCCGGAGTAAACGCCTCGACCTCCATGCCAGCGTACACATCCTCTGTGTTCTCCCTGAAGATCACCATATCTACTTTCTCCGGGTGCTTTACAGGGGAAGGGACTCCACTAAAGTAGCGAATCGGACGGAGACATACATAAAGATCAAGTACTTGACGAAGTGCCACGTTCAAAGATCTTATTCCCCCACCAATTGGGGTTGTCAGTGGGCCTTTGATTCCGATCAAATACTCACGAAAAGCGGCCACAGTCTCTTCAGGAAGCCACTCTCCTGTCTCTTTGAACGCCTTCTCTCCAGCAAGCACCTCCATCCACTCAACCTTACGTCCATGCTTGAGGCAGGCTGCGTCGAAGACCAGCCGGGAGGCGGGCCAGATATCAACTCCCGTTCCGTCTCCTTCGATAAATGGTATTATCGGGTTGGATGGCACCTGAAGAGTACCGTCGGGCAAAGTAGAAATTTTCTCAGGCATGGTCACATCCTAGCGACTGAAAAGCTTCACGTCTATTCGAAACAAGGCAATAGCTACAATAACGCGCTTTGCACATGAGATGCAGACTCGAGTTCTTAAGTTAGCTGCGTGAGCCTCTCTACTATTGCGGACAGGATTTCCAGCTTCGGCGTTTGGTTGATGTTGCCATACATCACTCCTATAGCACTACCGAGACCAACCGGTCAACTACCGTTTGAAGGGACTATAGCTAAGGACACTAAGAGAAAAAGGACCTTATAGCATCGTATATCTCGTGGGTCGACTTAGCAGAGTTCATCGAGTAGATGTGGACTCCTGGAACTCCTTCCTCCAAAGCTTTAGTACATAGATCGACGGCGATCTCCACCCCAATCTTTCGCATCTCCTCAGGGTTGTCTTCACATGAATCAAAGAGCTCAGCTAGCGATGCTGGAACTGTTGTACCCGTAAGCGAAGACATCTTCCTCAGGGTTGCCCAAGAGGTCGGTGCCATCACTCCCGGAATAATAGGCTTTTCAACGCCCAAGCGGTCCATATCCTCGCGAAAACTAGAAAACACATCATGAGAAAAGTAAAACTGAGTTATCGCAAAGTCTGCTAACTCCAACTTACGCTTAAAGTAAAGCCTGTCCGACCTTTGGCTTAAAGAGGCCGGGTGGCCCTCAGGGTGAGCCGCTACTGCAACTCCAAAGTTACCGATACTTTTTGCTAAACTAACCAACTCCGAAGCGTAGGTCAGCTCGCCCTTGGGTAGCGAAGCTACAGAATCTAACGGAGGGTCGCCCCTTAGGGCTAAGATATCGGTAACACCCGACGCCTGGTAGGTCCGTAGTATCGACTCCAGCTCATCCTTGGAGTGGGCTGCACATGTCAAGTGGGCCATAGGGATCGTCCAGCCTTGGTCCGCTAGTTCTACAACTAAAGCATGCGTTCTATCTCGGGTTGAACCACCCGCGCCGTAAGTTATTGAAACGAAATCTGGGCCAATTGATCTGAGAGCGTCCAAGGCGATCTCAAGGCGCTGCTGAGACTTTTCACTCCTAGGGGGCCAAAGCTCCACCGAAAAAGTAGGTGCTTCCCCATACACCTTTGACACCAAAACAGAGCTCACGTTAGCTACTTCCATGAGTAGCCGCTAAAAGTGTATTCTCGATAAGCATCGCACGAGTCATCGGACCTACACCGCCAATTCTCGGTGTTATCATTGAAGCGACCTCAGCGACCGCCTCTTCTACATCGGATATGAGCTTCCTGCCTTCAAAAAAGGTGCCCGCACCCACCACGACAGCTCCTGGCATTACGTACTCCTTTTTTATTATGCCGGGAACTCCAGTGGCCGAAACTACGACTTCCCCTTCGCGGATAATTGCTCCAATATCTTTAACACGAGAATGA
>JAKBGL010000152.1 GCA_021833085.1 Actinomycetes bacterium
GTTGCGATCTTTGTTGGTGGTTCGTCGCTTTACCTCAGAGCCGTAGTAGACGGCATCTTACCGCCTCCTAGGTACCTTGGTCTACGCTACTGGCTTGAGACCTTGGGGGTCTATATTGAGCCCAGGATGCTTCACAACTTACTACGTTCCGTAGATCCTCAAGCCGCCTCGAAGATCGAAAGTAATAACCTTAGAAGAACTATACGTGCTCTTGAAGTATCCTTTGGGTCCGCTGGTCTAATGAGTGTCTATGGCGAAGCGTTTTCTAGGACATGGGTTAGCGAAGTACCTCAGTTTGGGATCGATCTACCTAGAGACGTCCTCTATCAAAGGATTGAAGATCGAATACAGGTTCAACTTGAATCTGGATGGGTGGACGAGGTCGTAAAGATACTGCAAAGCGGTGTTGAACTCTCTCGGACCGCGTCTCAGGCCATAGGTTACAAGGAACTTATGGGCTATATCAAAGGTGAGATTGGGTATGAAGAGGCCGTCGATATAACCATCAAAAGAACTAAAAACCTTGCTAAGCGGCAGCTATCCTGGCTTCGGAGAGATAAGCGAATACTTTGGGCAGCGGATGCGAACGAAGTGTTTGAACTAATAGTGAAACAGCATTGATCTGCGCTATCGTTATAGAAGAGGTGAAGTAACTACGAAGTACTCTAAGTATCAAGGTGTGGGGAACGACTTTTTGATTCGATGGGTCGAAGATGACCTGTTGCTAACGCCGCCAGAGAAGGTGCAAGCTTTGTGTGACCGGAGGTTTGGCTTCGGTGCAGACGGGGTAATCGAGTCGTTTCGGGGACAAAACGGCCGTCCCTATATGCACCTAGTTAACTCTGACGGATCTAGCGCGGAGATGAGTGGGAACGGACTTAGGTGCCTTATCCATCACCTAGTTCGCCTGGAGGTTTTAGACCTGTACTCTGAATCGACCGTAGATACGTTAGCTGGAGAGAGAAGAGTTCGGATTCATGGCTACGAGACGTTTGACACTTTGATGAGCGAAGTGCAGATGCCAAAGGCATCAGCACAGAGTTTGAACTTCGAAGATGTTGATGGGTACGTTATCGATGTGGGTAATCCGCATCTGGTGATTCCCTGTGAGAGCAAAGAACAACTAGAGTCCTTGAATCTCCAGTTGTTGGGACCTAGGTATGAGAAGGTACTTGACTCTGGGGTAAACGTAGAGTGGATCTACATAGAGTCGTCGGAGCGGGTACACCTCCGAGTTTGGGAACGTGGAGCTGGGGAGACATTGGCTTGTGGAACAGGATCGGTAGCTACTTATATTGCGGTCTCCCAAGGACACCTTGGTGTTTTAAAAGTAGAGGTCTTGAATCCGGGCGGATCGCTTTGGGTGGGAAACGATCCAGAAGGTGAGTATCTGTGGCTCGAAGGTCCGTCGAGCTATATCGGAGATGTTTATGCGACAACCTAGAGGTTTGTGAGGATAGATGGCGCTTATTGAGCGCTCTTTTCAAGAGAAGATCATATTAGTTGGAGTGGCTCTTGGTTCAAAAGGGTACGAAGAGGTGGAGAGCGATCTAGATGAGCTCGCTTTGCTCGTTGATACTGCAGGTGCAGTTGTTGTAGGACGTGTTATTCAACGCAGAGATCGTCCTGACCCTGCGACCTACGTAGGAGGCGGTAAGGCGGAAGAGATCCATAGGCTCTCTGAGGAGCTAGATGTAGATACGGTGGTCTTCGATGAAGAACTATCTCCTGCTCAACAACGCAACCTCGAGAAAATCTTTGGTAGAACAGCAATTGACCGAACTGCTGTCATATTAGATGTGTTTGCACAAAACGCCTCAACCCCCGAAGGAAAAGCTCAAGTGGAGCTGGCTCTGCTTTCTTATCGACTCCCAAGACTACGTGGGAAGGGAAGGTCGCTATCTCAGCAGGTTGGTCGTATCGGGACTAGAGGTCCTGGTGAGACTAAACTAGAGGAAGACCGTAGACGCTTGCTTGAGCGGATGTCTACCCTACGGCGTGAACTTCGAGAGATCCAAAGTACTAGACAGTTGCAGAGGCGTTCAAGGGTTCGTTCAAGGGGAGCGACTGTCTCGCTAGTAGGATATACAAACGCAGGAAAATCGACGTTGATGAACGTCCTTACAGACGCTAACGTATTGGCTGAAGATCGGCTGTTTGCGACTTTGGATCCTCGTACTCGGCGGCTACCGCTTCCAGGTGGCGAGGTAATTACCCTCACCGATACAGTTGGGTTTATAAAGAAACTCCCTCATCAACTTATAGAGTCATTCAAATCTACATTAGAGGTGATCTCTGAGGCAGACCTTCTGATCCATGTGGTGGATGGATCCTCAAAAAGTGCAGTTGAACAGATGGCGGCGGTTCGAGAGGTTTTAGCAGAGATCGGGGCTGGCAGTATCGAAGAGGTTGTGGTACTAAACAAGATGGATCGTGTAGCTGGAGAACTTCCTTTCGAGGGTGACATCCCTGATGCTATCTATATCTCGGCCAAAGAAGGCACCGGTGTGCCAGATCTTTTGAGCGAAGTGTCGACTCGACTCAGAAGGAGAACGGTGTTAAAGGAGGTGTCGGTACCGATCGAACACGGTGAGATCCTTGCGTTTTTGCATAGAGAAGGTGAAATTCTTTCGGAGCGAAGCGACGAAACTAATATCAACGTGCTAGTGAGGTTGGATCCGGCGTCTCTTGGTCTTTTGGAGAAGATGCTTAGTGATCGTAAGTCAGGGAGTCTTGCTGATGGACAGTTCAATCTCTAGCGAGATAGTCGATAGACCTTGAACGAAAGAATGCATTACTTATACATCCGAGATTTTTAATGGTCTTACTTGGTTAGTAATCTCAAAGAGATTGCTCAAAGGTCGCACAAATTAGTCAGAAGATGAAGAGAGGTTGCGGTCCGTACTCGCTATCGTTCGAGATGCATTTGCATCAGCGTTTCAGTGAGAGGCTAGGAGTCGGATAAAACTCCAATAGCTCCAGTGCAACCCCGTGAGTTAGATCTTGTCGGGAAACACATAGGAGTCGACCTTTTAGCCGTTGAAACTTGGTTGATCTAGCGTTTTCGCTTCAACACCTCTAAAAACAGATACCTACCTCGTATATCTAGTATCAACTTGATCAATACAAGGTTACTAACACAAAGATTCACTAGCCCATAGCAATCCGAGTCGCAACTGGACTCGATACTCAGGTAAGGCCTGCCTGGCTCATAGGCTGCTGCGCTACTAAGGTGCGGCGCGGTTAGATACTACGGAGTTGAGACCGCTCTGTGTGGTCAGTAGCAGCTGTTGTTTTTAGTTCTCCGGCTTGTTGTTTTAGGAGGTTTAGAGCTACGGCCGGTTTCTTGTAAAGAGTTGTTGTGGTAAGTAATACAGATGAACAAGTTGCTAATTATCGATGAGGTCTCAAATCCGTTAGGTTTGTTGCTGCTTGAGTGATACTCATGATTCAAGGTTTGAAGATGCGGCTTGATCGCCTTGGTATGTGTGCCTTCAAAACGGTCAAGCATTGGTAAACTACCTTAGCTATGTATTATCGTTCAGTGCCGACATCAAGCTTTCAGCTCCCTCAATACCCTTACGATCAACTCAACGAGGTTAGGGCTTCAGCACGAGCGGCGTTCGTTGAGACTGTCGATCTATCGATCGGTACTCCTATTGATCCTCCTCCTTTGTTCGTCCCCTCGACACTTGCTACCTCAGGGAAGGAGAGAGGCTATCCGCCATCTTTTGGAACCTTGCAACTGAGAGGAGCGGCCTCTAGATGGATGAAAAGGAGCTTCGGTGTAGATGTTGATCCAAGTTGCGTAGGTGCGACGCTCGGCTCT
>JAKBGL010000153.1 GCA_021833085.1 Actinomycetes bacterium
TTTACGATCAGCCCCGCGACATAAGGTTCTCTCGAATAAGCAGGTGGTAGAGAATCTTCCAAAGATTCGCACTGAACATCTTCACGGTGGACTTCTATACCCTGACTCTTTGACTGACGACGCACGTCTAGTAAATACCGTAGTTCGAACGGCCATGAGAGCCTATGGAGCTAAGGTCTTAACCTACCTGGAAGTCGTAGGGATAGATACATTACCAGGTGGTTCAACGCTTCACCTTCGATCAACACTTGATCCCAGTCACAACCACACCATTGACGCAAAAGTCGTAGTCGTTGCGGCAGGCGTCTCCAATCAACGACTCGGACACCTCTTTGAAAAGCCGCCCGACTTCGAGATCCTTCCAGCCAAAGGTGTGCACTTAGCTGTCGATAGAGGTGTGCTTCCCTTAAAAAGCGCTGCCGCTATAGATCTACGCTCGGATGGACGAAGGGTCTTTGTCGTACCGTGGGGTCGATACACCTACTTTGGAACCACGGACACGCCCTACCGTGGTGACGTAACCACACCAGATATAGATCAAAAAGACGTGCAGTACCTTCTAAATGGAGTCAATGAAGTATTTTCCACAGATATCCAGATAGTTCACGTTACGGGCGGGTGGTCTGGACTACGCCCATTGGTGAAGGACAAAAGCAAAGAGGATCTTGAAGAGGTCTCAAGAAAACACTCAGTCTCACGACAAAAAAACGTGATCTTCGTCGCTGGTGGGAAACTCACAACATATAGAGAGATGGCCGAACAAGTAACCAACCTTATATGTGATGTACTCTCCGTCTCAAAGAAGTCAGATACGAAAAACATCCCTCTGCTCGGTTCGGTGTATAAGCATCAGTTAGATGAACTTCATCGACGCGTCCATGGGACAGTATCCAAGGTCTCCACCTCTTTGGAGGAGCAGTCAAAAATTACACAGCACCTCATCGGTAGATACGGTGCGGAAGCTGTTAAAGTAAGTGATTTTATCGCCCAAAGGGGCCCTCAAGGGACTTACGATCTATCCAAGGTCGGTGAACTCTACGAGGGAGAGATAGAGTACATGGTTAAAGAAGAAGGTGCCCGTACTCTATCAGACCTGCTACTAAGGCGTTCTCGCATCGCTACTTTGGACACCTCGGTGGCGACCGAGATCGCATTATCTGGTGCCCAAAGCTTAAGTAGTTCACTCAATCTAAGTAGTGCCGAGTTCCAAAGGCAACTCAACACACTTAGAACTTCACGCTCGACGTTGGTTCCAAAACAAGACCCTAGATCGACCCAGCGAAAAGATAGTGAGGTAGAGAACTAGATGTCAGTGGTCGTACTTGACGTTGGCTCAACGTCGATTAGATCGTCGATCGTCACTAATGACGCAAAGGTCAAAGCCGTTGCTTCGGCCCCATTGGTTGTAAACCATGAAGGCCTATCGCAGATCGAATATGACGCTAACGCTTTAGCCAAATCAGCTGCTTACGTACTTGAAGAGGCGATCGCTAACCACCCATCGACGCTTGAAGGGTTAGCGATTACCACACAAAGAGCCACCTCGGTGATTTGGAGCAGGTCGCAGATTAAAGCCCTCGCGCCAGCTATATCATGGCAAGATCTCCGTACAACAGCTGCTTGTCTCTCTCTTGGAGCAAAAGGAGTTGCAATTGCCCCCAACGAAAGTGGTACGAAGTACGCTTATCTACTAGGAAAGTTAACAGATGAGGATCCATCGGATATCGCACTTGGGACGTTAGATAGTTGGATAGCGTTTTACTTGGGAGTGGGACACATAACAGACATCACTAACGTTGCCATGTCAGGGCTCACGACCAAAGATATAACTAGATACGATCCCAAGCGCCTCGAGGCTCTACAGATTGCACCCCACCATCTGCCAGCTATCACTGCTTCGTATGGAGAGTTAGGGGTAACAAGACGACTAAGTGTAGCGTTACCCCTTCTTAGTCTCGTGGGTGATCAACAGTCATCGCTCTTTGGCCAACACTGTCATAGCCCAAGTTACGCGAAAGTAACCCTTGGAACTGGTGTAATGATAGACGTAAACTTAGGTACTGTACCTCCTGAATTTGAGCGCCGAGGGGAAAGTGGAAGTTATAGAGTTCCAGCTCTGGGAACCAAAGAGACCGTATCGTGGGGAGTAGAAGGTGCTCTTTTGTCAGGTGGTTCGTCTCTTCAATGGTTCTGTAAAACCTTTTTAGACGGCGCTTCTCCGACTGAAGTCGACCGTTACGCTTCTCAAGCAAACTCATCGAATGGGTGCATCTTCGTACCCGCTCTAAGTGGCCTTGCAACACCGGACTGGGACTTTGGAGCTCGCGGTGTCTTTCTTGGCATAAGCCGCAGTACCGGACGCAACGAACTCTCAGACGCACTGCTTCGTGGTATCGCCCACAGCGTGGCCGACATCGTAGACGCTATCGAGAGCGATGTCTCCAAGGAGATCGAGTTCTTGCGAGTCGACGGAAAGATGGCCAAGAGCACAGCTCTGCTTCAACACATAGCAGACTACGTAGGGGTCGAGGTTCAACTCTCAGATGAGATCGAAGCGACCTCCTTAGGTGCAGGGATGTTAGCGCATCTAGCTCTTGAAGGTAAAGATGCAGTCGGTAGATATGAAGATGAATGTTCCTATCGCTGCAAAGCAAATTTGTATCCAAGAATCGCCAAGGGCTCCAAACGCCATGAAGACGCTAGGCAACGGTGGCGACAAGCTAAAGCCTTGTCGCGCTCGCAGATACCCACTTTAAGTCAAGTAAAGTTCCAATAGACCCAGTTGCTTCGCATTCATTTCGGATGCACGCAACGAATAGTTTTCCCATCGAACCTACCCAGCTCAAAGACTGCGGAACTTACAAGATGAGAGTCGCTCGTCGAGACCCCGAGCCATCAGACACCTTGATGCAAGCGCTTGACGCTAGTCCGCAACGAGAAGGTGTTCAACTTCCAGAGGGCAGACCGTAACGATTGGGTCCGGGTGTCGATCTAGTGAGCATAAATACAAGCAATACAAGGGAGCCGGCGACTGGAATAAGAGAGATAAAGATCCAACCTCCCGAATGGTCTGAGTCATGCAACCTCCTCACCGTCAATGCAAGAGAGGGGATGAGTGCAATAAGTCCATATAGAAGGTAAACAACGGTAAAGATGCTACTTCTTGTAATAACGTCTAAAACGATAACTACAAAGAATAAGATCAAGTTAGCTACGACCACTTTCCAGTACTCGGCACGACTCGAACGAGTTCTGAAGTTTGCAAAGTTAGACCAAAGGCGTCTATAAGCCTCTAAAACAGAGACAGAACCAACAAGAGACCCTTGTCTGTAGGAGTTTCCTGGATCCGAATAACTCTCCTCAAAGCTCATTGTCCCTCCTCCAAGTAAAAACTTGAATCTAAACAACCATGACAGACACGGATAAGCTGCGACTTGAAAAAGCTTGCCTGTCATGCAGATGGTCACATTAGCACAAAACCACAGCGTCAAATTAGTTTCAAGACAAAAGTTACATGTCGCAACAAACAGCTATGGAGGTTAATCTCCATAGCGGGAACCTTCCGACTTCCAAAGAGCACTTCGACGCTCCTTCGAAGTTCACATGCCAAACACCTAGTCCTTCTAGGTAAACGCCACCGTGGCTTTACGCAGCCACTACCTTTGAGGCTTCGCTTTATCCCTACTCAGAGCCTATGACGCCGTTACATCAAATCGAGGCAGCTCATCTTTTAGTCCTGTTCGTCACGATCGGCTCAGACGCAACTTAGCCAGCTATGTTGTAATCGGTACC
>JAKBGL010000154.1 GCA_021833085.1 Actinomycetes bacterium
CCGCAAGTTTGTCGATTGAGGTTCGTTCGATCATGTACTATCCATTCACTTGTAATACCGGGGCGTTCGTGTGCAGCTGCCATGAGCTGTTTGCCCCTATTTGCAACTATCTTAGACCGTAGTTGGTGCGAAGTAGAGCGCCCAATGATAGCTCATTTTTATGAAGACTGATTACTTGGATGCTCACAAAAAAGTAGTGACTCTCGGTCATAAGTGGTTTAGCTGCTTTACGTACTCAGCGGCAGCAACTTTTGCGGCGAATTATCGCATCGTTTGTTCATTCTTATTGGCGGAGCTTGGTGTTTGAATTGGAAAGTAGATCACGCCTTCTCATTGGATGAGGTGTAAAACAGGCAAAGAGGTATGTAGCACAGCTGGGCGCTCAAAGGTAGAAGAATCGTGGGCTATCTGTGTAGCTACTATGACAGCAGTGTCTTTTATGACCACTCTGCTTTCATCCCGTACCGCTAGCGAATATGGACGCCCGAAAGTGCTCTAGCGATGATGAGGCGTTGGATCTCTGATGTTCCTTCAAAAATTGTATATATCTTGGAGTCTCGATGCCACTGCTCGACATAGTTTTCTCTCACGTAGCCGTATCCGCCTAGGATCTGTATGGCCTGTTCGGTGACCCAAACTGCTGTTTCTCCTGCGTGCAGCTTCGCCATTGACCCCTCACCATGAGTGAATGGCACTCCGTTCGCCGCCATCCATGCTGCTCTCCAACACAAAAGACGTGAAGCGTCGATTCTGGTGATCATGTCTGCAAATTTAAAGGCGATCGCCTGATTGTCTATGATCGGCCTGCCGAACTGAGTACGACTCCTCGCATAGTCAAGAGAGTACTCATAAGCGGCACGAGCGACTCCAACGGCTTGTGCACCAACGATCGGTCTTGAGGCTTCGAATGTAGCCATTGCGGCTTGGGAGTTTGATCTCTCGCCCCGTTGTGCTCGAGCCAGTCGTTCATCTAGGTGCTCCTTGCCGCCGAGAAGACAACGTCCTGGCACCACTACGTCCTCTAGAATGACCTCTGCCGTATGCGACGCTCTAATTCCCATCTTTCTGAATTTTTGACCTTGGGAAAGACCCTTCGTCTTAGGTGGAACGATAAAGCTTGCTTGGCCTCGGGCTCCGAGTGCTGGGTCCACGCTTGCGACGATTACGTGTACGTCGGCAATGCCCCCGTTGGTGATCCATGTTTTGGTCCCATTAATAGTCCAAGTATCTGTACTTTCGTTGTAGGTAGCTCTCGTTCTAAGCGAAGAAACATCGGATCCTGCATCGGGTTCGGATACTCCAAAAGCTGCCAGTCTGACATCGTCTGGAGTACCGAAACACTCAGGCACCCACTCATCTATCTGTTCCGGCGTTCCATTAGCGAAGATTCCCGCAACAGCAAGGATAGAGCCAAAGATTGCAAGGGTAATGCCTGCGTCTCCCCAAGCCATCTCTTCGTTGACTAGAGCTAGCGTGAGTCCTGACTTGTCGCTGTAGCCGTTTGCAATGAAGTCGAAAGAGTAAAGTCCAGCCTTTGCTGCCTCTTTTATGATTGGCCAAGGAGTCTCTTCTCTTTCGTCCCACTCTCGAGCGGCGGGCCTGATTACACGTTCTGCAAAGTCGTGTACCCACTTCTGTACTTCTATCTGATCTTCACTAAGTGTTAAGGAGAACTCCATGGCGAAACCTCACTTACTCTGTTTGGTAGCTATCGTATCTTTTGCCTAACTGAAGCAACTTCAATGTTAAATAAGATATTACCACTGGGTAATAAAGGAACCAAATAGCCAGAGGCGTCTGAAACCTTCGAGGTAAGTAGAGTACGGTGTGCACTACTCTAGATGTACTTGAACTGATCTTGGTCCAACTTCAGACGTTAGTTCCTTTACCACGCCAGCATCGATGACATCTTTCCGAACGAGTTCAAAGCTGTCAATGAAGTTGCTCTCGGCCGATACTAGAAGTGACATTACGGGAGTTTTCATAGAGACTTTTGCGCTTGACTTTGCCTTTCGGATCTCAGATAGTACATCCGCGGCGACTATGTAGGGCCGGGCGTCTGATGTTGAGTTGTGTATAGCGGAGATCACATCGTCTAACTCCGCGACCGTTGGCCAAGGTGCCCTATGTATGGAGCCATGCTGCCACCAAGACCACACCTCTTCAGTGATGTATGGCTGAAACGGAGCGAAGAGTCGAAGAATTATTGAGAGTGACTTTAGCAAACCATAACGAGCCGATAGTGATTGATCGCTCTCAACTAAGGAGTAGTTTTCTCCGTAGGCCCGGACCTTAACGAGTTCGATATAGTCGTCGCAGTACCCCCAAAAAAACATCTCTATAAGTTCAAGCGCCTTTGTATAGTCGTAGCGATCTAAAGCAGCAGTAGCGTTCGCAATGACCTCACGCAGTCCGATAAGTAGGTCCACATCCAGAGGGTTTAAATGGATCGGTTTAAATTGACTTTCGCTAGCCTTCGACGCTAGTTGCGTGACTGAGATGACGAACTTCGAGGCATTTCCAATTTTTATAGCAAGTCGTCGGCCTGTCTTCATCTGGGACTCATCAGCTGCAGTATCGACACCGGGTCTACCGTATGCACTCCAGTACCTAAGTGCGTCGGCTCCGAATTTGTCGACTAAAGGCATAGGTGTTACGACGTTACCCTTGGACTTTGACATCTTCTTACGGTCCGGATCCAACACAAATCCAGATATCAGCGTGTTCGACCAAGGCAGTCGATGAAACTCAATCTCGGAACGTAGCACCGTATAAAATAGCCAAGTTCTTATGATATCTTGACCTTGGGGTCGGAGATCCATGGGGAAACATCGGTCAAGTTCGATGGGAATAGGTGATGACTCGATAGCTAGTAGCGGTGACAACGATGAAGTCGCCCAGGTATCCATGACATCTAGGTCTGCGCTAAAACCATTAGCTTGGTCTCGTTGCGACTCGTCATATCCAGGTGGTGTGTCTATCTGTGGATCGATGGGTAGTAGGTCTTTGTCTGGGAGTATCGCTTTATCGTAGAGAATGTTGCCGAGGTTGTCTAACTGATACCAGACAGGAATTGGAATTCCGAAGTAACGCTGCCTTGAGATGTTCCAGTCAGAGTTAAGTCCACTAACCCAGTTCTCGTACCTAACTCTCATAGTTGCTGGAACGAAGTTCAACTCTTTGCTTAGCTGAAGTAGCCTCTCGGTGTGCTTTAGGGTCCGAACAAACCACTGTCTAGATGTTACTACCTCCAACGGTCGATCGCCTTTTTCGTAGAACTTTACTGCATGGCGAACTTTCTTTGGCTCGCCCAGGAGGAGGTCATTTTCTTTAAGGAGATTAACTACTACTTCGCGAGCCTTTTTGGTTGGGAGTCCAGCTAGAGCTTTATAGTGTTTACAAGCCAAATCTGGACTTTTCGAGGGCCATCCATCTTCTCCGAAAGGTGCTTCGAGAGCGAGTCGCCCGTCTCTCCCTACTAGGTGTCTAAGTGGAAGTGAGAGATCTCGCCACCATGTGACGTCGGTTAAATCGCCGAATGTCGAGACCATTGCTACTCCAGTGCCTTTTTCTGCGTCCGCCAATGGGTGTGCAAAAATTGTCAGAGGTACTTCAAAAAGTGGAGAGTAGGCGACAGTACCGACCAGGGATGCGTAGCGCTTATCCTCTGGGTTGACGACGATGGCGACGCAAGAGGGAATAAGTTCCGGTCTGGAAGTTTCTATCTCGAGTGCTTCACCACTTTTGAGGTGGAAGGCCGTTCGAAAATATGT
>JAKBGL010000155.1 GCA_021833085.1 Actinomycetes bacterium
TTGCTCCGAGAGCCTTTCGGAGACCGATCTCCTTAGTCCGCTCAGTCACCGAAACTAACATAATATTCATCACCCCGACTCCACCAACTAAAAGCGAAACTGCGGCGATACCACCCAACAGCGCGGTAAGTGTCGAAGATACTGAGGTCGCAGCGCTAACTAGGGACTGCTCAGTCGCGATCGTAAAGTCTGCGTTTGCAGGATCTGTTATCCCATGTAGCATCAGTAACTCCTTGTTTGCCTCTTGATAGGCCGCTGACAGCGTAGCGGCGCTCGTCGACTTTATCAAGATTGACTGAACCGAGTCAGTAGAAGATGTACCAAGTAGAGAGTACTTAGCAGTCGTGATAGGTACTACCGCCAAGTCATCTTGATTCGATGTAGCTGACGTACCAGTACCAACAGGGGCAAGGACTCCGATAACGGTCATCGGTAAGCCTCCAACATCTACACTCTGGCCAAGTGCGGTTTTCGAGCCAAATAGTTCTTGTGCCGTAACGGCACCCAAAACAATTACGTTATTACTTGAGCTCATGTCTGACGACGTTAGGAACCGACCCTCTTCCAACGTTCTTGATCGAATGGAGAGCCAACTCGGAGTCGTACCATAGACAGTAGTAGTCCAGTTGGTTGCCCCAAAGGTTAGTGTCTCATGCCCAGATACAATAGGGGCAGTACTTTCGATCGCAGGCGCTACCTGGGAATTCGACAGAGCTGAAGCATCAGATAACGTTAGAGTTGACCCCGACCCCAGTCCACCGCGAACACCCTGCAAAGACGACGAACTTCCAGGTGAAACAGTTAACAGATTGCTCCCCAAAGCGCTTATCGTGCTTTTAACCTTTGCTTGGGCACCTTCGCCTAGTCCGACCGTAACCATTATCGCGGCGATTCCAATGACAATCCCAAGCATAGTAAGGACAGATCGCATACGGTTCCACTGTACTGCTGCGATAGCCGTAGCTAAGAGATTTCCCCAACTCACTGTGTAGGCTCCAGTTGTCCATCACGGATACGAATGATCCGACTCGCTCTCGACGCAACTTCGCTGTCATGAGTGATAACTACGATAGTTCGGCCCGCCTCGTGTAGCTCATCGAACAGATCTAGAACATCAAAGGCATTTTTCGAATCCAAATTACCGGTAGGTTCGTCGGCAAGTATTAAAGAAGGACCAACTACAAGGGCTCTTGCAATCGCCACCCTTTGTTGCTGACCACCAGAGAGTTCGTTCGGACGATGCCTAACATGGTCGGTTAGTCCAACTCTTTCCAAAAGCGCAAGGGATCTCTCTCCTCTTTCTCTTTTGTTGTAAGAACCATACATTAAAGGCAGTTCAACGTTCTGTAACGCTGTGAGCGGTGCTAGTAGATTGAACTGCTGGAAGACAAATCCGATGCGCTCATTACGGATCTGAGCTAATTCAAGTTCATCTAATCTCGATACATCTTTCCCATCTATCAACAATCGTCCCGAAGTCGGAACATCTAAACACCCTATGAGGTGCATTAACGTAGACTTCCCCGACCCTGAAGGACCCGTTATAGCAACATACTCTCCATCATAGATATTGAACGATACTGATGTTAAAGCTTGAAAACGTACCGAGCCCAACTCATATACCTTCGAGATATCTACTAGCTGGAGAAGAACTTTTCGTCCTAGATCCATAGTAGAATCATCCAGCTCCACCACCGAATCCTCCACCACCGAATCCTCCGCCACCGAATCCTCCGCCACCGAATCCTCCGCGCCCTCCCCGCAAAGCAAGTTTTGCTAGATTAGGAACTCTCTCAACGATCCGATCGCCCACTTTGAGCCCGCCAGCCACGGTCACATTTGCACCGACAACTTTCCCGATCGTGACTGACACTTTCTTATCACCGCTAGAAGTAACCTCCATTACGTACGGGGTCGAGGTCAACGAATGCACCGCAAACAGAGGTATCTCTATGACGTTAGTAGATACGCTTGTAGTGATGGTTACATTCGCCGGAAGACCGTCGTATAGGCCCTTCGGCGACCCGGTTACAGAAACCGTCACCGGAAAGGTAGCAACCCCACTTGCGTCCTGGGCAATTAAACCAACGTCCGCCACCGTACCATAGACCGCCGTAGAGGAGCCTTGAGGTACAATGGAAACTTGTTCTCCGGTTTGCACTTGACTTATGCTCGCATCACTTACATTCGCAGTCACAATCCAAGAGTTGGGAGAGATGATATTAATCCCGCCATTCGAAGAACTCGAATTCGCCGAAACTGTCTGTCCGACCGCGTAGTTCTGTGAGACCACTGTCCCTGCGAATGGCGCAGTGATTGTCGCATTATTAAGACTTTGTTGTGCCGTATCCACATTTGAAGTCGCACTTGACACTGACGCCTGGTCCGCAGCTATGGTGGCAGAGGAAGCTCCTGAGGACTCATCCGCACTTAAACGTGCCTGATCACTTGAGAGTTGCGCTTGTGCTTGCGCCAGATTCGCTGACAGAGTCAAAGTACTCAAAGAAGCCAATGGCTGTCCCGACGTTACACTTTGCCCCACCGATACATCAACGGAACTTACGGTTCCAGAACCAGAAAACGAAACGACCTGTTGAGTCGCTGGTTGTAGTATCCCAGAAGCCGATATCGTGGTTTGGGCCGTTCCTTTAGCCACTGTGATGATTCGCGACTTTATGTTTCCTGCTGTAGAGGTCGTCTTTACTGTTACAGTTCTCAACATATACCCAAGGGCAAGGAAAAGTACAGCAAATACAGTCCTGATAGCGAAGTAACGAAAACTACGACCCTTCATAGATACCTTTCGCATAACTCCGATGAACTGATATTGACAACTGAAAACCTAACAGCGCGAAGCTGAAGCAAGACTAAACACGATAGTAAAAGTACTATGCCTCAACAGGAAATAGATATACATAGATAACTCCTAAATATCCAATAATTTCTCCCTAACACTCTTAACACTTCTATAGCGTTTCGCAAAGCTTTTACTACGCATTACGATGCGCAGCCGAGAAAGCGAGGTAGCCCACATTTCCTAGCTAAAGTACATTTGGCAGTTCATACCGACTTGGCCAGGCATCATGTCATAGCATAAACTACCTCAAATAGAGGTCAAAGCTCCACTAGAGTCGCTCCTGATTTTAGAGTCGCAAGGCCAGGACTCGTACCTCTCCGAAGTGACGCTCAAGACATTCAAAAGACGTTGCTGATGTCCAAGCCCCTAGTCCTAGAAAAGCTCATGTCTACGGCAGCGCTTGGAGAGCTTCCATATCGCTAAAGATCACGCCTCGGGCCCTAAGCAAAAAGTCCTTTGGAGTCCGAACAGGCTTAAATACCTATCAACTAAGCACAAATCCAACTCTCTATTTAGCAAACCCCTTGAGGGGCAACATAGTTACTAGAATCTATTATCCAGATAACTTACCTAACGCCTACGCTCTAAGCTTATAGATACCATACTTACTAATCAAAATTCGGAGGATATGTGGGTCTATCAATAGGAATAGTTGGACTCCCCAACGTAGGGAAGTCAACTCTTTTCAACGCCCTAACGCGTAACCAAGTTTTGGCCGCCAACTATCCCTTTGCAACCATTGAACCTAACGTCGGGATCGTCGCCCTGCCAGATTCAAGGCTTGATCACCTCGCAAACCTCTATGGCAGCGAACGAATCGTTCACGCCACCGTTACCTTCGTAGATATCGCAGGTATAGTCAAGGGTGCTTCTAAAGGCGAAGGACTCGGCAACAAGTTTTTAGCGGCAA
>JAKBGL010000156.1 GCA_021833085.1 Actinomycetes bacterium
AAATCAAGGACTATAGATAGCGCTTCAGGTTGCAATATACGGATAGTTTCTCTCGAAACACAAAATCTGAAGAGTTTTGAGATTTCGCCTTAGATGAGGTAGTAGGACCTATGCCGCTACTACCATAAGGTCCGTACTGTTTAAGAACCGAAAGAGCTAGTCTCGAAATAGATCGGTGTTAGATAACCCTAGAACACCAACGCTAAGGCTTAGATCCTCTTAAGGGATAACTAAAACTCAGATTCACAACCTTCTCTTCGACGTTTGGGGTTCATTTCAGAGACTTTTTTCAACGTTATCCCTTTGGTGCTCTACTTCAAATCATCCTCAATGGTGAACTTTTCTCAGATCATCACACAACTTTCCAGAGTCCACAATACCTCAAGCCCGTCTCTCCTCTTGTCGAAGAGATATCATGGTACGGTCTCCAATACAAAGATGAATGGAGGCAATAGTGAAGAAGAGTTCTAACAGCACAAAGCATCCATACACTTGGCGAGATACCATTTGGCGGCTAGCGGCTGCCACTACGGAACCTTTTGTCTCCCCAACTACGATCTCGCTCAAAGAACTCGAGGGACGCCTTTGGATTGCACGTCTTTTCGTCGGGAGTCTCTACTTCTTCGCTGTACTACTGCTTCACTCCAAAGTCGAGGGTGTGCTCCTTGGCACTGCGACTTTTGCTTACGTCCTGGCGTACCTTCTACTGAAATTGAGTCGAATCAGATGTCCGTGGTTTTGCGCCTTGCTTTTTCTTTTAGATATCTCCTTTATCACCGCCTCAGCCATGTTTACCGGAGGATCGCAAAGTATCCTCTGGTCAATGTATCTCTTCCCCGTGGTCGTTATGTCGGTGACAAGAGGAACTCGCTCAGCGTTCTTACTTGGAACCATAGCTCTTATAGCAAGAGCAATGTCCGGAAATGACCTAAGTCCATCAGTACGCTTTGTTCCCCTAACCGCTCTCATCTATGGAATCGCATTAATTGTCGGCACCGTACACAGCTACGTCACGAGAACTCAAAACAGTCTCGCCAAAGCCATGGTTACTCTACAAGAAGGCGTACTTGGACTCACATCCGAAGACTCTATCTCAGACCTCCTAAAACGCAGCGTAGCCCTTGGCGCGGAACTTGCCGGCGCTGCTTATGGGGCTGTACTGATTTGGAACGAACAGAATGAAAACGTCTACTTTCAGACCTTCGGACTTACAGAAGCCGAGACTACGAGTCTAGGTCGTGCACCCCACGCCAGTGGACTGCTTCTTGCAACAGCTCAATCAAAGTCACCAATCCGCTTGCTGGACACCGGAAAAGCTTTAGGAGAGCTACCACTACCTCCTGGACATCCTGAGATCAATAGCTTCCTCGGCGTACCGATTACTTCAATCGATAGCCACAAGGGCGCTTTCTACCTCATGAACAAGATCAATTCCAGATCGTTTACGCTCGAGGACGAACGTCTGTGCCAGATGATGGCTGCTCATGTAGCTTCCGCATTAGTAGTTAGGAGACTGGTTGAGGATCAGAAGGAGATGCATGACTCCTTGCTACAGATGTTAACAAAGATCAACGACGCTCGCGAACACGCTTCAACGGGTCACTCAGAACGGGTACGGAGATACGCCCGTGCGCTTGCAAAGCGAGTCGGAGTCGAAGGAGAGCAGCTCGAGCTCGTAGCCGCTGCTGGTCTACTCCATGATATTGGGAAAATGGGCATACCGGAGTCTATTCTTGGCAAACCCGGTCCACTTACAGATGAAGAGCGTTCTCTCATGATGACCCACTCAACGATAGGGGCAGATATCGTCTCTCAAGCGGTATCACTATCAGGAGCCGCTCCGTTTGTCCGTTACCACCATGAACATTGGGACGGACAAGGATATCCAGACTCGCTAAAAGAGGAGAACATACCGCTTGGCGCCCGAATTGTAGCGATCGCCGACGCATTAGATGCAATTACCGATAACCGACCCTATAGTTCCGGACGGTCTCTCTCTGTCGCAATCGATGAGATCACTCAATGCGCCGGATCGCAGTTTGATCCCCAACTCGTTTTGCACCTGCCCGATGTCGTCAGAGAGGTTGTTGGGAGAATCGAAAGCGAGAAGGGAAACGTCATTCATCGTCACGAACCAACTCTTGCAGAACAACACAGTGCAGCTAGGTCCGCTGGATGGCGTCTATTCACTCGTCTTGCAAAAGAGCTCGACTCTCTTCTTGATCCCAACAAGACAGCGGAACAAATTTTAAAGCTCCTCAGCACCGACCTCGACGTTTCCGGGGCGGCGATTGCTCTTCTTGAACAAAATGGCGAAGCACTCAGGATCATTGCCTGGGAGGGATCTCCCATACTCGTACCCTTAGGGAGCGTCCTTCAAAAGGGAGTGGGTTTGCCATGGTTCGCTCTGGAGAGCGATCAGACTCAAGTTGTCGTTGACGTGACTTCTCATCCAAGATACGGAGGTTCTCCAAATGCCGGCACCGCGACAGCAGCCTACCTTACTCTAAAGGCGAGCGGAAAAACAGCGGGAATACTCGTACTGTATCGTCCTTTATCCCAGAGCTTCGGAGAACAAGAGATCGCTTACCTTGAAGCAGTAGCTACTCCCGTAGCAGAGCTCCTCCTTATTGCTCAACTCCATCAAGAGGTACAGCAAGCATCGATAACTGATTCATTGACCAATACATGGAACCGAAGATATGGGATCGAACAACTTACGCTGGCGTGCGCTCATCAAAAGCGAAGCGGTACTACATTTTCACTCATACTCCTAGATCTTGACGGCTTTAAGGCGATAAACGACAAATTTGGCCATTTAGCAGGTGACGCTATACTTCAAGAATCAGTAAAGCGCATAGAAGACTCTCTTAGGACCGAAGATGTGTTGGCTCGGTACGGTGGTGACGAGTTCATGATCATCACAAGAGCAGGATCATCACAAGAAGCATTGACCCTCGCAGAAAGATTAACCTCGTCGACCGAGCATCAAAGTATCTACTTCGAAGGGAACGAGATACTCTTGCCGCGATGGTCCACGGGAATAGCCAACTGTCCTCTAGACGGGAGTTCGGCAAACGAACTACTCCATATCGCTGATGAACGGCTATATGAAAACAAGCGGTCTCAGACCTAAAAGAATACGTACATAACCGCAAATAACTACCAGCCACAGCCTGGTAGTTCTCTATTGGGAGTTGAGACTCTCTGATTCTAAATTCCCCACCCCGATTTGCACCTGTTGACTCTTTGGTGTGAACTCACAGACCAGGTGGGTTCACACAAAGTCTCCAGGGTAACTTTAAGGCTTCTCGAACACTTTACGTACTTTCACCACTTAGGACGCGCCTACCAGTTAGAGCCCGACCTAAGGTAAGTTCATCCGCATACTCTAGGTCACCTCCAACTGGAAGCCCACTAGCCAGTCTTGAGATCGTAATGCCACTATCGGCTAGCAGTCGTGCTACGTACAGAGCTGTGGCCTCTCCTTCAAGATTTGGGTTTGTACAAACAATCACCTCATGTATCTCAGTATGAGCGGAAAGTCTTGCAAGCAGTTCTCTAATACGGATACTATCTGGACCCACACCATCGATGGGATTAAGGGCTCCTCCTAGAACGTGGTAAAGACCCTTGTACTCCTTAGTTTTTTCAATAGCGATCACATCCCGAGGTTCTTCTACAAGACAGATAGTTCCTCGATCTCTGTCGGAATCCTCGCAGATATCACATAGCTGACTCTCGGAAAGATTATA
>JAKBGL010000157.1 GCA_021833085.1 Actinomycetes bacterium
CCGTTCTTGCCAGTAGAGTATGAACAGATTGTCTCGATCATAAGTCTGGCAACAACATAAGGATCGATGTTGGCGTTGGGCCGACGGTCCTCAAGGTATCCCTTTTGATCCTTTTCAACTGCCCAGGGTATACGTACAGAAGCTCCACGGTCTGACACACCGTAACTAAAGGTATCATATCTTGCGGTTTCGTGAGCTCCAGTTAATCGACTCTCAATACCCGGCCCATAGTTGGCGATATGTTCGTCGGCATTTTTACCTAGTGCTTCGCAACCTTCGATAATGGCATCGTAGCTCTCTCTCATCGCCTTGGTTGAGAAGTTAGTATGGGCTCCAGTTCCGTTCCAATCGCCAGCGACTGGCTTTGGATCTAGAGAGACCGATACTCCGAACTCTTCGGCTACGCGAAAGAGTAGCCAACGAGCGAGCCACAGTTGGTCGCCGATTTCGGGCGCAGGTAAGACTCCTATTTGGAACTCCCACTGACCCATTAGTACCTCTGCATTCGTTCCTTCAATTGCAATTCCTGCGTCTAGGCAGGCTAATGTATGGGCTTCGACGATCTCGCGACCGACCATCTTTTCTCCACCGACCCCGCAGTAGTAGGGACCCTGTGGGGCAGGGAATCCATTTTCTGGCCATCCAAGAGGTCGGCCATTTTGCATAAAGGTGTACTCTTGTTCGATGCCGAACAGTGGCTCATGTGCTTGGAAGCGTTCTGCCGTCTCTACACAAGCGCTTCGAGTATTTGTAGGATGGGGAGTGTAGTCGGTGAGTTCTACTTCACAAAGAACCAGAATATTGTCGCCTTTGCGTATCGGATCTGGCGTAGTGTATACGGGTTTGAGTACGCAGTCAGAGTTGCTTCCAGGCGCCTGATTGGTGCTTGAACCGTCAAATCCCCAGATAGGAGGTTCTTGACCATCTTTTAAAATCTTAGTCTTGTTCCTCATTATTGGGGAAGGTTTCGTTCCGTCGATCCAGATGTACTCCGCTTGATAACTCATCTACTCTCCAATGTTTCAACTGTTCAGAAAACGCCTAGGGAGCGTTTGACCCGAATAGTTATTTTCGACGGTACGTGTTACGGGAGTGTTTCGTTAATGCAAAAACTTTGTAAAGCATGTAACGAGTTACTGTCTGCATCTTGGATCGACTCCTTGTTCTTCGTCCTTACAGTTAATCGAGATCGTGTTAGTTCAGTTACTAGAGTCTTGGTACGGGAGTTTAGCCCATCGTGAGGTACGAGTCTTGAGATGTGGTACTAGTCACGCGGAATACTCCGATTGTTCAACAGTTATATATCGTTACTATGTAAATGCTGTTCGACTCCGCTAAGAGTCATTGTCTAGTCGTGTACTTGAGGTGCGAATTGGATGCCGATAGGGTTCAAAGGTTGAGGTGGGCTGCGCTTGCTGTCCTGTCTGTCACGCTTATTATGTTGAACCTTGATAATACAATTTTGAATGTAGCTCTTCCGACCTTGGTCAGAGACCTTCACTCGACGACCTCTCAGCTCCAATGGATAGCGGACTCCTATACGCTCGTATTTGCGGGACTACTGCTAACAGGTGGAAGCTTGGGCGACAGGCTCGGTCGGAAGTGGATATTCATGACTGGACTGTTTGTTTTTGGGATTGGCTCCGTAGCGTCAGCTTTCTCTGGCAGCTCGGATACCCTAATCCTGACGAGAGGGTTCATGGGAATAGGCGGCGCTATGGCTATGCCCGCTACGTTATCGATTATCACCAATATATTTACGATTCCAAAAGAGCGCGCTAAAGCGATTGCAATCTGGTCGGGTGCTTCGGGACTGGGAATAGCTCTTGGTCCTATCACTGGAGGATGGTTGCTCTCTCACTTCTGGTGGGGTTCGGTATTCTTAGTAAATGCTCCTATCGTTCTGGCTGGTATTATCGCTGCTATTTGGATCGTCCCTAACTCAAAGGATGTAAATATCCCCAGGCCAGACCCCATAGGTTCGTTGCTTTCAATCGCGGGTCTAGGTACAGTTCTATGGGCGATCATAGAGGCTCCGTCCAAGGGATGGACCTCATCGGTGATCCTTATTGGCTTCTTTGTCGGTGGTGTACTTTTAGTGTCGTTCCTTATTTGGGAGACGAAGACATCTCATCCGATGCTTAGGTTGTATTTCTTTGAAAATCCTAGGTTTTCGATGGCGGCTTCTTCGATCGCTATTGCCTTTTTCGTACTTGGTGGTGCATCATTTTTACTTACTCAGTATCTCCAGTTTGTTCGAGGATACTCGCCACTCAAAGCGGGGGCGTTGTTTCTGCCGCTAGCGGCAGCTCTCCTCGTAGTGTCTCCTTTGAGCGCCCAGGTAGCTCATAAGGTGGGAACGAAGATAACGGTGGCTTTTGGTCTATCTATGGTGTCGCTCTCTGCACTCTTACTGAGTCGCTTTAGTGCCACTTCATCTCTCTTGGCGATCGAGTTGACGCTAGCTCTTATAGGAGTGGGTCTAGCCTTTACAATGCCACCATCAGCTGAGTCGGTAATGGGTTCCCTGCCTAGATCTCAAGCAGGAGTAGGTTCTGCTACAAACGGAACGTTGATTCAGGTCGGAGGGGCGTTAGGAGTAGCGATACTTGGAAGCCTACTGGCGACGGGCTATAGCACCCATCTTACTGCTTTGCGCGTATTTTCCTTGGTGCCGTCGCAACTAAGGTCAGTACTTAAAACTTCGATCGGATCAACCCTTATTGCAGCTAAGTCGCTTCCTTCTACACTCGCTTCTCAACTCGTAGTAGGCGGTAAGGGGGCCTTTATCGACGCACTGTCCTCGTCGTTGCTAGTAGCGCTAGCTGTAGGTGTGACTGGAGCAGTGTTGGTCCTCTTTATCCTTCCAGCTCGAGCCCGTGTTGATCAAAGCGAGATCTCGCCGGCGAGCGACAGTGGAGTCAAAAATCTGAACGTGATGACTATTGATGAGGTAGATATCTAATGTCCCCAGTCAAAGTCTCCTAGGATAAGGGAGTTCTCACCCTTTGCGCTTGTCTCAGTTGAGATCTACTCCACAAGGTAGTCGATTATGGAAAAACAATAAGGGCAAGAAACCAAAGAAGAGTCTGCAAGGAACATCTTTAGACGTCTTAATCGTCTATCACGTTGTGTTCCTTAGATAGTGGCGTGAGAACTTGTTAGCTCTTACTCATCATACAATGGTCCCGAAAGCCAAAGGACGACGAGCCAAGATCGTATCTCTTGCAAGCGAGTTAGACCGTGACTCGAGGAATCGCCAAAGAACTCTCCCTGTAAGCTCAAAGCGCGGATAAGTGAGAAAGACGCATCTTCATCTTTGGAGTCTCAATACTCTCCGATGCTCCCCGGCTGGGAGTTCCAAGAACACACGGGGTTGATGCTGAGGGTTGCCGAGACCATAAAGCTCACTACAACAACGAGTCCATCTAGGGTATCAACTCATTGGCCATTCAAGCAAATGTCAGTAGAGTTCCTAGAGCTCATCGACAAACAAGTACCCATAATAGCTAGGTGTTCACGTCGTACTAGATAACTATGCAGCACATAGATACGAATCTGTGAGAACCTGGTTACTCACCCACCCGAGATTTGACTTCCACTTCACCTAAAACTCACTCATCTTCGACGTTCCAAGTTGAACGCTTGTTCTCAGCCCTTACGACAAAGTACTTCCAATGCAGTGTTCATCAAAGTGTCACCGAACTCACCAAAGGTACTATTAACTGAGCAGTGGCCCACAACGAGAAC
>JAKBGL010000158.1 GCA_021833085.1 Actinomycetes bacterium
GTAGATAGCCTGTTCTATGACGTAAACAGATCCTTTCTCCCAGACCTCCTGCATCATATGCCAGCGCATACCCTGAGAACGCATCCACTCCCAGACTTCTTGTGGAGGCCAGTACCCCCTAAGGCCCACTTGAACAAAGTTCTCACCCCTTACTGCACCCGATTCAATTAGACGCCTCATGGGCGTACCATGACTCAAAAGATTGCCACTAATGGTATCTGCAGTATCAGCGTGCGCATCAAAGTGCACTACTCCGACTCGCCCCCATCCGCGGGCCCGAGCTACCGCAGTTACCGACGGAAGAGTAATAGAGTGGTCCCCACCAAGAACAATCGGTATTATCGAACGTTTTGCCACTTCAAATACTCTTTTTTCAATTGCCTTGTGCGAGATCTCCGTAAGTCCATGGGAACATATCGCATCGCCGAAGTCAACTACAGATAGGTGTTCAAAGATCTCAACCGCTAGATCGAGGTGATAGGTACCTGGCCCATAGGCAAGCGCTCGCAAGGCTCGGGGCCCAAAGCGAGCGCCGGGTCGATTTGTCGTCGAGTCGTCCCAAGGTGCTCCAACGATAGCCACGTCGGGGCGTATCTTATCCAGATCCTCTACTGAGGCAACAAAGGGCCTTTGTGCGAAGGTAGCAAGACCTTGGAAAGACGGACCACTTAGTTGTTCAATAAGCTCTTCGCTTAGATGGTCAAACGAATGATCTGAGGTCATGGATACAACTTAGTTTGAGACTTCAGCGAAGGACTCAGATCAGAGATACTTAGCTTAAAGTGGAGTTCCAATACGATCGACTATGGGCAGGTCTCACTAACGTAGTTCGCAAAATAAAGCTCCCTCATGTAGAATCAAAACAACCAGCGAAGTCCGCTAACGCCAAGAGAGTGTCAACTATGAGATCGCAGTTAGTACCTGCCTACGACAAGCACAACGTTGTTACTGACCTGAAAGACTCATGGCGCAACTTTCTAAAGGTCGTAGACTCACTGGAAGAGCAGTCGTTCGACCTTCCTACCTCCTGTCCAAATTGGAGTGTGAGAGATATAGTAGCCCATGTGGTTGGGGTCGAAAAAACATTGCTCGGAGAACCCACGCCAGAGGTCGTCATAGCTGAACAAAGCCACATAAAGAACCCAATCGGCGCTATGAACGAACGATGGGTGGTGGAACTGCACTCCCTTGACACAGTTGACTTAACAACCGTACTCCACGAGACACTTCTACAGAGACAGCTCGCAGTTGAGACCTTGGACGAGAGTGATTTTCAAAAATTGGGATGGTCTCCGATCGGCGATGTACCCTATGCACGCTTTATGTCAATTCGTGTCTTTGATATCTGGGTCCACGAACAAGATATCCGAGAGGCTACAGGCAACCTCGGTGGAACAGATACTGCTGCCGCCCGCCGTGCCTACCTAGAAGCCGTAGCTAATATGGGGTATGTAGTTGGGAAGAAGGCAGCTTTACAAAGTGATGCAGTCGTCGGTTTTCATATCGTAGGAGCAGCACCGTTCTCTGTTGCTTTCAAAGATGGGCGTGGAGTAGTTGTCGCTCCACAAAAAAACGAGAGCTGCTCGATAGGAATGGAGATGTCAGTCTATATGCGCCTTATCGCTGGCAGAGTAGACCCTAGTGCTTCTCCAATCCGTGAACACGTTGAACTAAAGGGTGACATTGATCAGGCCGAACAGGTGATTCGAAACCTGGCTTTTACAGTCTGAAGAAAAGTCCGACTGTCCTAGCACCTATAAGCACCTTGAACATGCTCATCAAGGTCACTATCACTAAGAGTCGTGTCTTAGTTAGCAAAACCGTCCGTAGTATCGAGATATAGGATCGGAGAGCTTTGAGATCCCTCACCAAGTCGTTCTCGCATTACTTTAAACGCCTCGGGATTCTTGTCGACTAAGACAAACCGGCGCTCCAGTTGACTTGCGACCTTTCCCAAGGTTCCGCTTCCGCCGAAAAAATCCATAACCCAGTCTCCTTTGGCGCTACTAGCTTGAACTATCCTACGCAACACTCCTTCAGGTTTTTGTGTCGCATACCCTGTTTTCTCTTTCCCAGTTGGAGAGACAATCGTATGCCACCATACGTCCGTTGGAAGTTTTCCCAAGAGTGCCTTCTCTGGCGTAACCAAGGAAGGCGCCATGTAAGGTTCTCTATCAACTTCTTTTGAGTAGAAGTGGTAGTTCCGCGGGTCTTTCACATATACCAATATATTGTCATGCTTTGCAGGCCATCTTCTCTTGCTCCGAGCTCCATAGTCGTACGCCCAGATAATCTCATTGAGGAAACAGTCGCGACCAAAAAGGGCGTCAAGTAGGACTTTCGCGTAATGAACCTCACGATAATCAAGGTGAAGATACAAGGTGCCGGTTGGAGCTAGTGTTCTCCATGCTTCTTCAAGGCGAGGCTCCAAGAAGCCCCAGTAGTCCTCGAACTCGTCGTCATAGGAGGTCACCTTGCCCCTTATCGTCTCGTAGGAGGCTCCATTAAATCCCACTCTGGAACCGCCTACTGTGCGCACTGTCTTTATGGACTGCCGCGTCTGTGTCCGGCCAGTGTTGAAGGGCGGATCTATGTAGATAAGTTGGAAGATATCGCTGGGTAACTTACCCAATATCTCCAAGTTATCCCCCAAAACTACAGTGTTCGGACCATCGATTCGGAAGAACTCGTCGCTCATAGTCAAAGTACGCTACTACGCCTCTCTAGTGTGCACAGACACATCTACGATCGTATAAGCCACAGCGCGAATCACGCACTAGAAGACAGCCATCACTCCTACAAAAGTATCAACTAAGCTAGGTGCAGTTACCCACTCTAAGCGGAGCGTTCTGCCATCTCGAGATACGTCGCACCCATCGCTATTGAGATCTCCTTTGCATAGCTAGAGCTTCCTTTCCCAAGGTCAAAGTCACATAGAACAGCTGCAATACCCGCTTTATCGATCTTTCTCGCTTCTCTAATCGCACCCTCGAATGGAGATTCCTTTGAGGATGTATAGTTAGCACGGCCATCGGTAACGAATACTAAGAGTGGTTCAACGCCTTTACTCTTCTCCTGCATCGCTAGCTGTCTCGCTACTTCGATAGCTGAGTCAAGCGGCGTTCGTCCCAGATAAGTCAACGACTCTAGACGCGCTCGAACTACCTCTAGACTTCTGGTTGGTCTCAACGCCAAGGTAGCCTCTCGCCCACCAAAGATGACCAGAGCAACCTTTAGACGTTTGACGTAAGCAGAGGTCAACAACGACGAAGCTACCTCTTTTACAAGGTTTACCCGAGACTCAACCCCCATCGACTTCGAGATGTCAACGACAAAGACTACTGTAGACTCTGCGATCTTTTGTCGCGAACGAAAGAGTAAGGTTTCCTCTTGAACAACAACTCCAGAAGAGGTCGTCTCTTCTCCCTCCAACGCTCGAAGAATGGAGGCTGCGAGATCTATCGATAGACCCGGAGAAAACGATGACACAGTCCGTTCTTCACGCCCCAGTCGTCTCCAAGACTCCGTGTGAGTTGAACCGGGTCGGCTAAGTATCGAGGCGAGTTCACTTAACCTCCCTTCAGCGCCAGAGACAGTGCGACTACTTGACCCCTCCATCTCTTTATCTCCATCCCTATCAGAGCCAGAGCCTTCATCGACACCAGTCGTATCCTTAGTTACATCTCCAACGCTGTCTGAGGTAGAAGCAGGAGATCCATC
>JAKBGL010000159.1 GCA_021833085.1 Actinomycetes bacterium
GGCTCTGAGCTGCTTGAAGTGCAGCACTCACCGACATTGATCCGCTTAGTGCTCCATTTACGTTCGTATAGATAGCAGTGCTTAGTTGAGGATAGTTAGGAGTTCCTGCCGGTCGAGGAACCAGCCTGGTTTGGGCTGCTACTCGAAGGGGAGGAGGTGTACTTGACGATGCGGCGAGGGTCTGACGAACCGACTCAACCGTGGGAATCTCTGAGTAGGTTTTACCAAGAATCATCTGTGCCTCTGTCGAAGACATCCATTTGATGAAAGTCAGGTCTGCTGCAACATTCTTGGAGTGAGGGTTGACGTATAGGTTCCATCCACCGATATTTGAGTACCCTGGATAGCTCTGGCCTGCAAACGTTGGGAGAGGAGCGACCCCTACATCACCAACAACCTTTGAGTTAGCAGGGGTCTGTGAGTTCGACCATGCGTAGTCCCAGTTCCGCAAAAACGCTGCGTTGCCTGCGTCGAATACCGCCATAGCCTGCGGTTCTTGGAACGTCGTAACCGCCTGCGGTGAAGCTCCTGAGGTTATTAGGGAACGCATAAAGGTCACAGCCTTTATCGCCGCCGGGGAGTCAAGCTGCGCTTTCGTGTAGCTAGAGTTGACTACCTTCCCACCTGCAGAGGTAAGATACTCCATAAAGTCGCATGTAAGACCTTCATACGAGTCTCCTTCCCAGACAAAACCGTACTTCACCAAGTTATCTTTCTCAAGAGTTAAAGACTCACTCTCCAGCTGTTGCCAAGTCTTAGGTACAGGTAGATGAGCCTTCGCAAGTAGGTCTTTCCTATAGTACAGGAAACCTTGATCTTCAAATAGCGGCGATCCATATACCTGTCCCTTGTAGGAGGCTCCAGATATCAACCCCGGCGCGAACTTTGCAAAATAGCTCGATGGCAGATACTTTGAAAGGGGTACAGCTAGACCATGGGCTCCAAATTGGGCTGGCCAGATTACGTCTCCCATAAATACGTCTGGGGACGTGGATCCACCTGAGATTTCAGTTACAAGCTGTGACCTATTGGTATCGGTATTGGTCGGGGCACTCTCTAAAGTAACGTGTATCTTGGGGTAGGCTTTCTCAAAGTGGCTAATGAGGTTCGCCCTAATTCCAACCTGTCCGATTGGGCTTGCCCACCAAGTTATATTGCCCGAGGTCGCAGAACCTGAAGGCTGGGAGGAACTGGCTGACGATGAACTTGGTGCTGCAGATGTCGATCCACAGGCTGCAAGCACTAACGCTGAAGTTGCCAGTACAAGCGTCGTCGTCCTTGTACTTTTCAGGTTAAACCTTTGTTTACCCGACTTTATTAGTTTCATTTCGCTTTCCTTTCGTTACTTATTGGCTGATTTAATTCATCGAAAACTATCAAAACTCTGCTCTAGTACTTTAAGCACCTCTTTCAGACAGTGCTTGTATACCAAGGGTCGTTGATCGAGCGTGAAGCTCTAAACGAAGTACTCGTCTTGTGTGCTCTACCTCCAGTCCATCCAGTTGTTGGAGAAGTCTCTTAGCTCCCTCCACGCCGCTTTCATGTAGTGGCTGCTCAACGGTCGACAATCCGAGAATCGACGAGACCTCTAGACCATCAAATCCAATCACCGCTAGATCATCTGGGACACAGACACCGTGAGCTTCAGCAGACGCCAAGACTCCAACCGCTTGGGTATCAGAGGCCGCAAAGATCGCAGTTGGAGGTCGATCAAGTTCCAAGAGTTGATCGCACATCTGTCTTGCTTCTAGCGCCCCATGAGGACCCAGTCTCACGAGACTCTTATCGTGTTGAAGATGATAGGCTTTGAGCGCATCTTCGAGGCCACAGAGTCGCTTATAGGTTGATTCGAAGCCTAATCCAGTAGAGTCCTCGTCTCCGATAAAACCAATTCGTCTACGCCCCAGGCTTATTAGATGCATGGTAGCGAGGCATCCACCTACGCGATCATCAACTACCACTTGGGGAACGCCGTCGCTCTCTGTATCGATCAGCGAAAGAAATACTCCGTTCGCCAAGAATCTCTCAACATGTGCTTGTGTTAGTGGAATTGATATAATAACTACACCGATAGCTGCGTGCCGATCCATAAGATAATCCAGATGCCTATCGCGTTGTTTCAAACTTCCCACACTATAAACAGCGGTTCCAAAGCCATCTTGATCTAGGACCTCGATTACTCCTTCAAGTCGAGCGACTACCGAAGGGCGTGTGATAAAGGGAACCAGAACAGCCACCATATCTTGTCGACCCTTAGATAGACCGCTAGCAAGACGGCTGGGGTGATATCCCAATGTATCAATAGCCATCTCCACCTTTGACCTTGTTCCTGCACTAACACGAGGACTTGAGTTGATCACTCGAGAAACTGTTGCGACACCAACGCCAGCCATTTTTGCTACATCAAAGATGCTCACACGCTGACGTTCCGTAACCATAGTCCCACCCTTGAAATAGCTATCCAACTCTTTGTGGAAGCGCTTCCATGAACATCATGTTACAAATCAATTAACTTTAAGTCAAGTAACGTTATGAATTTCTTGCAACCCTACACAAACAACCCTCAGGTATACATATATGTGCTGTTCACAGAGGTAAGCAACTATGAAAATTGGCTTAATGTGAAAATTAAGTGGCCTCACCTAAATCCAAGTTCAAGCGCCACTTCGTATCAGATCTCCACTTTCGATCAAGTAGCTCAAACTTGGTTATCAACGTACTTTGACTGCAAAGTAACTTCGCACCTGAAAAAGTGAGCCGCACAACGGTCGCCAATCTTCATCTTAGGTCTGCTTCCTAAGGAACTTTGACATTTCAGAGAAGTGTCATCCGCCTCAGACTCACTCTGAGGCACGCCACTACTAGAGCAAACGTGTCGTAGGACCATCGTTGGAAGTAAAGTAGCCCAAGAACTCTACAAACTAAAGACGAAAACAAACTGATTGCTCTTCGCAGTGACATCAAAACAAGGCACGTCGACAGCGCCTTGCACACACATGAACTACAAGAGTTACGACAACGAGTTGAACCTGGGATCCGAGGATTTAGGAAAAGTCTACCTCGTCATTTTAAGGCTTCTAATCGACCACTTGTCGTCTTATATATTAGGATTGCCTACGGCTTCCAGTCATAAGGAAGGAACTTCCCGCTCATAGTAACGACGACGCGGGCCCCGTCCGGGTGAGGCTCTTTTGCGACATCCATTGAGAAGTTTATGGCGCTCATAATCCCATCACCAAACATCTCATGAATCATCTCTTTAATTGCACCTCCATATACCGAAAGAACCTCGTAAAATCGATAGATTGTCGGATCAGATGGAGGCACATTACGAGTTCCTCTTCGAGGGACAGCCCTAAGGGCACACTGTTCATCATCCGATAGATTAAAACTCGTCGCTAACTTCTCTGCATGGTCTTCTGAAAACGGATGTTCCCCAAGCACTGCAGCAACCAGCCAGAGTACTGGAAGTTCTAGCTCCTCAGAAAGTCCAGTCCAAGTAAGTCCCCTCTTTACCTTTCCAAGCAAGATTTTCTCCGTCGCTTGAGTCCTTAGCTCCTCCATATCACTCCGATCAATCGATTAGACAAAACACTGGACTTTACCGTATCAACCAAAGTTCAACTACTTGCATGGTTTTACAACAAGAAACAGAGTTGTAAAACTCCCTCGCAGCACTTCAAATCCCACGATCCCTTCGAAAA
>JAKBGL010000160.1 GCA_021833085.1 Actinomycetes bacterium
AGCGTCTATAGAGACCTGAGTAGAGGCATCACCAGAGTTTGAGATCGCAAACATACCCCACCCTTGCTGTGGATGAAGAGCCATCACTCCCGAACTACCTTGGGACCTAATCTCGTGATATAACCATGTACCCTGCCTACCCAAAAAGACATGCCAGCCGAGACCCATAGCAAACGTCGAGTCTCTTGAGACCGAGTGAGTTCGTTGGCAAAGCTTTAGTCCATCGGTTAGAGGTGATGTCTCTGGGCGCAACGAGTAGCGCAAGAAAGTCATGAGATCCTTTGGCGTCGAGACCATACCCATCGCGGGAGTAAATGGTCCTGCAGGGTCTATATTCACCCGTTTGAGGTTCCGGAAACCCTCGACTGCGGGGTCTAATCCCGTAGTCGAAAAGTGCGTCTTCGTCATCTCCAACGGAGAAAGTACCTGGGAGGAGATCCCCTTTTTAAATCCTTCAACGCTACCTCCACCTAAGCTAAGACCCACTAAGGAGACTCCGACGTTGGAGTAGCGGTACCCCACTAACGCTCTTCTACGACGAGTTGAAAAACGAAAGATATCTTCCTCGCTGTAACAACACAGTGGACTGTCCGCTTCAGAAAGAGTTTTATACAAGAAGTTCCACGGCAGAAACGGTAGGCCCGAAGTATGGGTTGCAAGTCGTCCGAAGGAGATCTCCTCCACATCGGAGCTCTTCACCTTAACCCATGAGTCGTTCAAAGAGGCACTCCCAGAGGCCACCGCGCTTCCAAGATATGTCGCCGTAAGAACGGAGGAAAATGTACCCAAGTGATACGGTCGCACTAGCGACTCCTCGGAGCCATTCCCATAGGTCGGATCTATAGTTACAAAAAGTACATTGCCGCTTGAGTCGGCTACTCCTACTGCGATCGAAGACTCTGGTGGCCGTATGACCTTGGCGTCGAGGTCAACACTGACTGCCTCGGCGTTCACTACGCCCATATATGTCGCGGCTTCCTTTTTTAGGCGACGTTTTCCGACACCTAAGAATACTGATGCGTCCGAGGGTGCCTTGGCATCTCCCGCTAGAAACATCTCCTTTGATGACGGCATAGAATCGCTACTTCTTCGCCGAATAAAAAAAGAAGCTACAAGGAAGACCGCCGCAACAATAACAAGAGCAAACGCATACTCAGTAACGAGTCTCGCAGTTGTGATAGCCTCCTGTCCAAGAAAGTATCCCAAAGCGACCATTACCGCTGAGTAAAATAGTGCGTCAACTAGGCTCAATAGGAGAAAGATCGAAAACCCCATCCCAGCCCATCCCGCCATTGCAAAGATTAGGCCGTTGGGAATCGGTAAAAAGTACGCAAATACCACTGCCCAGGGCCCAAGTCTTTGGAAGGTTACCTCTGCTCTTCTAGCCATCTTTTGGGCATGTGGGCTGCGACTTGAGAAAATGTCAACGAGGTAATGACCATAGCGTCTACCAGCCCACCAATAAAACGGTGATGCTCTCAAGGCAGCAAGCAAAGGGGCTACTAAAGCAAGTGCTAGAGAGAGTCGATGCGCTCTAGCAAGTCCTCCAGCTGTAACCATAGATAAGGTCGTACCACCAAGAGCCTCCACAGCCAAGGTATGTTTGGCAAGAAAGTACGGTGCTAAAAAGGGAACCAAGAACGACCATAAAAGGCCTAGAACGAGCCCGACGAGCCAGAGCACGTCAGAGTTGTTCCGTCCACTCTTTTTCATAACCACCCAACAAAGATACCCCACCTCTTACCGCAAAGCGCACTTTAGCAGTTACGCAACGTGCAAGATGGATACTGTACGTCAATACGTGTTCACAACGAACACTACACCTTTATAACAATTAACAATAATGCCGAAGATCACATACCTTGAGATAGTAGATCTTTCAGAAGATCTAAACTCCTTTCATCTTTCCCTACACATCCCTAAGCACGAAGTCCCTTAGTGGGTGCGTACGACCCTCGAATCTGGCGTAGCTCAAAAGCTTTCACAACTGCAAAGTATTAGAGCCACCAAATTCTGCTTTCCCAAATTCAGCTAAGATAGTAGTCATGATGAATCCACAAGATCCTTGGAGTGGGTCGAACTACAGCGATCCTACTTACCCACCACTTGCACCTAAGCCTAGGTCCAAAGTAGTAGCGGTTCTTCTTGTCGTGCTCTTTGGGAGCTTTGGCTACCTTTACACCTATAGATTAGACAAAAAGATCTTCTATCTCGGGCTGAGCACATCTGTGCTACTGAGCGTACTCTCACTGCGTTACCCTATCTTCGAACTCGGATCTTTTGCCTTACTAGTCTACTTCATCTACGACCGAGCAAAACTCCCAAGATCTTACTATCAAAACTATCCAAACGAGATTCCAAGATCACTACCGTAACGAGGTTACGGAAACGCTTTAGTAAAGCGAAAAACTTGATAGCATCTTTATGACGCGCGACACAGATGAGTTTCTACCAAAGGACGGCAGTTGGCTGAACAGATGCCTATTAGAGAACCAAACGAAGCTAAGTTAGCTTACCTCAAGCGAACAAAGGGTGGCTCTCATTCAATTGGTGCTAACACCTCTAGCTCTGATTCCTTAGCAAAAAGACCCAAGTTGGTTGCGCTTCTCATCGCTATGAGACCTAAGCAGTGGATCAAGAACGTCCTCGTCTTTGCAGCTCCAGCAGCCGCAGGAAAGATATTTGACGTCAAGATCGATATTGAGTCGCTCCTAGCCGCGGTCTTTTTCATCTTGGTCTCTTCGGGACTCTATTTATTAAACGACTGCGTCGATATCGAATCCGACAGGCGACATCCCAAGAAAAGACTCCGACCGATCCCAGCCGGCGAGATCTCTAAAAAGACAGCTTACGTAGCCGCGGCGGTCCTGCTTACAATCGGAAACGTTCTACCGTTTTTTGTCGCTCGATATCAACTTGGAGTCGTGGTCGTCTCCTATAGCGTTATCACCGCGGCATACATCTTCTACCTCAAACAAGAAGCGGTCCTAGACATCGCCATGGTGGCTTTAGGGTTCTTACTAAGGGCTATGGCCGGTGGTGAGGCATCGAATCTCACCCTGTCCAACTGGTTCTTAATCGTTGCGTCCTTTGGCTCACTTTTTATGGTGACTGGAAAGAGGTACTCCGAACTCATCGTTTTAGGAGAAGACGCCGGCAGGCACAGAAGAACCTTGGACGTATACTCGAAGGGCTACTTAAACTTCATACGGTCTGTATCTGCTGGAGTAACGATGACCGCTTACTGTCTCTGGGCCCTCGATAAACCTACGGTTAGCAATCACAACGCTCTGTTGATCGAGATCTCGATTATTCCCTTCGTACTTGCCATCTTGCGCTACTCCTTAGTGATCGAAGAGGGGATGGCAGGAGCTCCCGAAGACGTTGTTCTTTCAGACAAACCCTTACTACTCCTTGGTCTTTTGTGGGCAACGGCCTTAGGCCTTGGCATACTGGTGCTTTAGCTAGCGCTAAAAGTTTTCTTTGCTCTGGAAAATTCAAAGGTACAAAGTATCGAAGTGAACCTTTAGCACCCAATCGTTCAACTCCCACCTTGTAGTATTACTAAGATGTCAGAAACTGAGTCGCAGAGAAGTAGTGATTTTTCAATCTCAGGACCTACGCTAAATAGCGGATGGGGTAGAGCCCCAAAGTCTCTCGGCAAGACCTTGCAGATTAAAGGCGCCGG
>JAKBGL010000161.1 GCA_021833085.1 Actinomycetes bacterium
GCCACTACGAGTACATGATATAGCTGAGCACCGCGATAGCGCAGGGTTTCCAGAGAATCACCCGCCTATGCACAGCTTCATCGGTGTCCCCATAATCTGCAACAAGCGGACCTTTGGAAACATCTACCTCACCGACAAACTGGACGGGTCTGACTTTAGTGAGCAAGATGAGGCGATAGTCGTATCCATCGCAAAGGCCACCGGTATCGCGGTTGCAAACTCCCTCTTGGCAAGTGAGCTCAATGAACATACAGTCTCCAAAGAGCGCGAGAGGATCGCCAGAGACCTCCACGATGAAGTTATTCAGAGGCTTTTTGTCGTAGGACTATCGCTCCAAGGTGTTATTAGATCGATCAATGAGGATCGAATTAAGTCTCGACTTCATGAGTCGGTTGAACAGTTGGACAGCACAATTAAGCAGATACGAACTACCATTTTTGCGTTAGATACCCCTAAGACCGCTACCGCCACAAACGGAGCACGCCAAAGATTCCTCACCCTAGTAAACGAATATCAAAGCACAGCTGAAGCGGAGGTCTCTTTACGTCTATCGGGAGCAATCGACACTTTCTTAGACGACAAGTGTTTAGAGTCAGCTCTGGCATTTCTTCGCGAGGCCCTATCAAACTCGGTACGTCACTCAAAAGCCAGCCGTATTGGGGTTGAAGTCGCCCTAGAAGACAACTGTCTACTAGTCCTAAGCGTAGAGGACAACGGAATCGGACTACCACCCAACATATCGACGGGCAATGGCATACCCAACCTGACACAAAGAGCTAAGGATCTTGAAGGCGAAGTGACATTCGAGCGCCCGAAAAAAGGTGGTCTACTGGTTCGATTTCAACTTCCTCTCAAAGTCTAGGTTCAAGGAGTACAGTCTAGAAAGACAGCGTCCGTACTTTTGACGGAATCCGCCCTTTAGAAATGACGCTGGGAAGAGGTCAACGATCAATTGGTCGCAAAGTACAAGAGGGATCTCCATCTCATAGATTTTGTCGATAAAGCTTACGAAACGCAGTCCTTTCGCCTGGTCATCAAAGGCCATGCCTTTGGTTATGATCACCCCCGAGTAGGTGGCAAATCTCTTTGTATAAGTGACAGGATGTGTCTCTAGTAGGATGCGCATCGCCTCTGTGAACTCGATCACGAGCCAAGAACTCTCACTTCCTAGAGAGTCGATAGCAGATTGAGAAGATATCTCTTGAAGTTGATCTACGTCAAAATCTCTATGCCTAAAGTCGGGTCCATCCACCTTTACCACACTAAATACGGAGGCTAAGCCCTGTATCTCTCGCAAAAAGTCGTCGGAAGCAAACCTTCCGTCTCCCAAACGATCCGGCAACGTGTTTGACGTCACCACAAGGTGAACGCCCTCTTGGGTCAAAGTGTCACATAGATTACTTATAAGGACTGTGTCTCCGGGATCATCAAGTTCAAACTCGTCTATACACAAAAGATCTATCGAGGCAAGAGCAGCTCTAGCTCGATGAAATCCCAGTACTCCAACAAAATTCGTAAGTTCCGAGAAACTTGCATAAGCCTTAGCGTATGGGAAGCTTTTATATGCCCCCACTAATAGATGAGTTTTACCTACGCCAAATCCTCCGTCCAAGTAGAGTCCAGCTACCGGTTCGGTAGCTGGACGATTTCTTCTTGAGAATAGAGTCCGTGGTCTTGAAACATACCGATCTCGATCGTCCACCTTGGAGCGGAGCTCAGCAATAAACGAACTGATCGCCTCCTTAGCCTGTCGCTGGCTAGGAAACTCCGGATTTGGAATATAGGAGTCAAGGTCCATAGGCTGGAATCTCTTTGGCGGAACAAGATAGCTTAGAAGCTCAGTAACCTCTATGCTTTTTGATCCGGAAGGCACACTATCGAAGTTCACGATAATAACCTAGAGGAAGCTTGTCCGAGGTCAATACACTACCCAAGAGACAGAGCTCTGCCCAAAACTTATGAAGGAGTCGAAACGTGCTCAAGAAGATAATAGACGAGAACATTGCTATAGATCAACTTCTTGAACTTTACCCACCACTTAGAGGGGCACAGTCGGTTCGAGGCAACCTGGTCCTTTCAATAAATGGCTCAGTTACCTCCAAAGGGAAGTCCAAAGAGCTTTCTTCGCGTGTAGATAGAGTCATCTTCCATCATCTCCGTGCAGTCTCTTCTTTCATTGTTGTAGGCGCAAAAACGGCAATCTCTGAACCGTATGGACCTATAAGTAGCTATCCAAACTACTCAGAGGTAAGGTCCAGTCTTGGACTCGAACCAACGCCTAAACTTGCAGTCGTTGCAAGTGACGACCGGTCGCTTGATGCACTAGGCAGACTAGGCACTATGGACAACAAAGTACTGGTCTTCGTTCCAGAGACGGACATCATATCAGACTCACCTGACTCTGTGGAGATTATAAGGGTTGCATCAGCCAGAACGTTTTACGAAGAGGTAGTGAAACAGCTCAAAGATAGATCAAAAGGCACCATTCTTTGCGAAGGGGGTCCAACACTCCTCAGCCAGCTCATTGATCGTGGCCAAGTAGACGAGCTATGTCTCACTATGTCTCCACATCTCATCTCAGACGAGGACCACACGCCCTTTGTAGGCACCCATGCACACTTACTCACGCTACAGTCTGTCGTTTCTGAGAGTAACCATCTATACCTACGCTATCGTTTGAAGTAAGCTGTCTCAGAACACACTATTGAGAGGAGGGGGTAAGTGGAGATTCCGTTACGTAAAAAAGCGGCGACTCTCACCATAGATGAGATGGAACGGCTCGTATACAAGTTCCTTGACACCTCGACTGCAAAAGAGATTTTGATCTCCACTAAGGACAGCTCTATTTTTGCGAGATGGAAGTCTGGACCAACGCTCGGGGAGTTTCATAATGCTATACCTAACCTAAATCATTGGGCCGTAATAGGCACATCTGAACTAGTAGGCAGATATCAGCTCTCAGAGGGACGATCTAGGTACAACATAGTTACTGAGAGAAAGCACTCCCTTTCGGAACTTTCGCTCGCTGCGGTTCGGTTTCGAAACTCAAAGAATCGAACGGCTGACACGAATATAGACACCGACCTAAGAGAACTTTTCGATATCCTTGAAGGAACTGCAGCCGTAGGAAGGTTCCAACTCGCAGATCTTATGTCAAGCGCCCTTTTAGAGCGTACACAAAAACTCTACGACTTCGAGGCAACTACTAGCGAGCTTGAGGTTCTAAAGAATCTTTGCACGTATCTAGAGCGGGTTAGTTACGATACTCTATGGAACGAGGCGTTTTCACGCATCAAATAAGATGAAGCCGCTACACGAATAAGCTTGATCCTTAGCTAATGACCCGTCAACAAACCGACCTCTCAAGTGATTAAGCTCTCGCCTAAGAGTGCCATAGAACCTACTTCACGTAGCCAAAAGCAAAACTCCCGCAGCTGCATCTATGTCGGTGTTAAAATACCTCAGAATCAGTACTAGGGTTCACAACAGTTGACGAACATATGTACCATACGAAACAGTGGTGACCTTACCTAAGTAGGCACTGTCCCAAGGCATACATCCTCAGACAGCATATAAGTGGTATCGTGTGGGTACTTTACCTGTTCCTGCTCGTAAAGTGGGACAACTCATATTGGTGGGGGACTTAGAGTTACAGCTATCTGTGTCTAAGTCTGCCGTTA
>JAKBGL010000162.1 GCA_021833085.1 Actinomycetes bacterium
GTAGAGAGCTTGGTGGTTGTTGGTCCTCGCACTGTCGTTAGTTTCTTCACTTAGAATCGGCTTCAGTTATTGCCTGGCGTACTGACACTTCTCATCTACTGTTGCCACTTGTGTTTGCATAGGCGGCCGCAGGTGCTTGTCTGACGTCGTTGTTTATAGATCTGGGCAGAACAGGAGATACTTGGTGAATTAGAGAGATTGTATCATCAGAAAATAATGCATCTGTTCTTCCCGCTAACTTTACGTGATGAGAGACGTGCTTATGGGTCTCGGACTTGGTCATCGACGTAAGTGCGTACCTAAGTTGACCGGCTCTTCGAATTTCAGTCGAAAATTTAGTCAGTCCTAGCCACATGCGAGGGGTGAGTTTGGGAGGATCAAAGGGTTCTGCCAAAATGGGTTAATCAACCAACTCAACTTGGAGAACCTCTGTGGAACAAGATCCTATCCGAATTACAGAGATCCTGCTCGGTCTCGAAGATGTCAATTTGATCGGTGTCGATAAAACTCCCTCTTCGAGTCCACATCGAATATCGAGGTGAACGACCAAGTGTCCTGTATCTAGTGGTGAAAGCTACTCAAGGGAACCTACGGCTAGAGCTCATTGACCTACCATGCTTTGACCGTCCTGTTAGACTCATCTGGCACAAGCACTTGTGGATCTGTACCTATGTGAACTGTCCTGCTCCTTCATGGGGTGATATAGATTCACGGATCGCAGCTCCAAGGCTCAAACTCACCGATAGAGCAGGTAGGTTCGCAACACGAGCAGTCGAACAAGATAGTCGATCGGTAGCGAGAGAGTTCGATTGTGACTGGCACACAGTGAACGATTCCGTCTGTGCCTATGGGGCTCCTCTTGTTGGTGACGAGAATCGTTTCGGTGATGTTATTGCACTTGGTCTAGATGAGACCCTGTTTTATCGTAAAGGTCCCTACCACACCCAGCAGTGGTCCACCTCAATCTAAGACGTACAACTCTGCTTGATGTCGTTCCTGGTAGAGGAGGAGAGAGTCCAAAGAAGTGGATAGCCAATCAACCCAAAAATTGGTGTGACACCATCAAGTGGGGAACACTTGATCTCTCTGGTCCTTACAAGTCGGTCTTTCGCTCTGTGTTACCCAACACTACCTTGGTCGTCGATCCATTCCATCTGATACAGCTTGCCAATAAGCGCCTTTATGAGTGTAGGAGACAGGTACAACAAGAGGTCCTTGGCAACAGGGGAAGAATAGGTGATCCTCTCTATCGCATCAGACGACTCCTAAACATGGCCAAAGAAAGACTTGCCGAAGGTGCCAACGAGAAACTCACTCGTCTCTTTGAATTAGGTGATCCAAATAACCAGGTGGATATCGCATAGAGAGCGAAGGAGTCACTAAGAGAGCACTACATCTATCGTGACCCAGATCTCGCCAAAGATCACCTCGACGCTCTCATCTATGACTTTACCGACAAGGAGTGACTAAAAGAGGTCAAAGTACTTAGGAAAACACTTTCGTGCCTAACACGACGAGATACTCACTTGGCACCAAGCATTCCCTCTCATCAAACGCATTGCCTTTGGCATGACAAACTTTGCGAACTTATCCGATCAGAGCGTCTCTGATGGCTAAAACCCAAACTGGTCGCTCTTGGCTAAGGGTAATGCCAGTTCCTCCATTCATTGGGTTTTCCCCAATAGGCGAGAACTCTTGCACAATCGAAGATCTCTGATGAGTTCGTGCCTCTCTGCCTGTTCATAGGTTTTTGTAACTTGAACTCAGCTAATGGATCGTTCTCTCTTGTCCAGCACCACTGAACGATACTCGATCTACCGATTTTCGGTTGACTCCGGTACTGGATTCCCGCTAATTTCCGGAGACACGCTATACCTTGAATGGTAGGCGTATTGCCCGGTTGTATCGATACGCATTTCCAGAAAAAGAAGCACCGGTCCAAGGTCGAGTTTTAATACGATTGCGCTGTACTCTTTGTTGTCGAAAATCGACATCTCCTATCCTGTGATCTGGTATCTAAAAGGGTCAACTTCTTTTGGTACACCATGGCCACAGCAGAAACGTATACCAACCCTAGCAATTAGAGAGCTTCTTTGTGTTAGCGCTTTGCTACCTTTATCTTGGAGTCATTCGAAGGGCTTGGAGCGATTCAACTTGAAATCTTGGCACCTCATATGAAGTGGTAACTGGCGAGAATAGTCCAGATTGACCATCCAAACTCCAACGTGCATTCCAAAGTAGCGTGGCTGCTACGGTGTATGTGCCAGGGTCCGACCAGTCTATGACTATTCCTCCTGTGGGCCAAGGATAGCCAGGAGAGGTGAAAGGTCCGAGAGTTTGAGAACCTATGGACCTCTGTTGATCGTAGGTACTTTGTATAGTGACAGTAAGTTCAATCGATGCACTTGCAGAGATGACAAGCTCCCCATAAGGTGTGGCGTCAGAAAATGTTTGCAGTAGTGGAAACTGCGTCACGACGTAAGAGGGAACCCCAACGACCCCAAGGCCGGGAGGTATCACAAAAGTTGGTGGCGATAAGTAATGCATGTAGATTTTGGACCATAAAGCTGTTAGATAAGAAGACAACGATGGAGCTGACGAGCTTGATGTGCAAAGTTGGTACCGAGCGAGAAGCCGACTCCAAAGTGTCTGGGCGTATGAGAGTTCCATCTGATAATCATAGATGTTGGAGGTTGTGTATGTAGTGTAGGTGATGCATACTTTGGCATATGAGTTTGCTGTGTGAGTGACGAGCTCGGGTATGTAGATGGGCTGTATCTGTGTGTCTTGAGGCGATCTTGTGGACCTAGTGGAACCTGAACTGCCTGTCACTTTTACGCCGATACCAGATCCTCCTTGTATCGGTTGAATTGGTGTTGGTTGAGCGAATTGCGTCGGGAGAACCCGAAGTGTATGTGTCTCTCCAACCGTTAGTGCGATTAGTAACGCCAGAGACATACTTTGAAGTATGGCGCGCTTTAGCCAGCTCATAGTGCCCTCCTTGGCTAATCTTTAGACATCCTGTCTTTCTCTAGTCGACTCTATCAGAGTTATGGACTCGCTGTCTTAGATATCTACCACAAAACTCCGTAGGTAGATGATGCCTCGCCGGACTCCGACATCGGTTTCTTAGGTATATTTTCCGCTTAGGTGCGGCCACTATATGTGGTCGCTAGTGGAAAGTCATGGGAGTAGACGCCTGTCGATTTGGCGATGCCAAACCAACGCTCTTCCATCAACAGAAGGACTGGCACTTCGAAAGAGGTGTAAACTGCGTATTAAATTTTAGTAGACATATAAAGAGGCGCGATGAGTGATCAAAGGTCTGTACCTAGAGAAAAGAAGTGACTCTACTCAACTGCTTTAAAGATCCTCAACCTGGACCCGATATCTATCTGCAAGGGCCTGGACGCTTGGGTTATGATTTTAAGTCAAGCTTTGATCTTAATAAAAGAGTATCCTTGCCGCGTGAGAGGCTTGCTGCTCGGGGCAAGCGGATTCGACCTGATGAAAATAGGCAGTGGGGCGTCTATGGATAATTGTGGCTGGCTATCCATCTTTTGAAGTTCTTTACCAAAATGGGGTGTGAGTCGCAATGTCTCTGGCTTTAGCCATAGGGATGTAGAGCCCCACCATAGCGAAGCCCTAAGACCTGCGCTCAAACGT
>JAKBGL010000163.1 GCA_021833085.1 Actinomycetes bacterium
GTTTGTAACATACTAAGGACGATAGAAGGGGGAGATTAAAATTTCTCGAAGGAACAAGAGATTCAATCTTAAAGTAGGTTTGGCGCTTTCCACCTTTGCGCTCGTAAGCGCGGCATGTGGTAGTGGGTCATCTTCTGCATCATCAGGATCTTCGGCCTCGCAGGCGCCTAGTGATATAACCGTCGGTACGCTGTACTCTGGTTCAGGCTCATTCGCCGATCAATCTATGCCTGAATACAATGGATTGAAGTTTTGGATAAGTCATGAGAACTCTAAAGGTGGCGTCTACGTAGCCGCTTACAAGAAGAGAATTCCTGTAAAGTTAGTAGCTTACAACGATCAGAGTTCTCCCGCAACTGCTGCTACGCTTTACGACCAGCTCATTACCCAGAACAAGGTAAACATCTTCGTAGCAGACTTTGGATCCGTTCTTACAGCTCCGGCGGCAACTATAGCGGAGGAGCACCACATGTTGTTGTTCGATCAAAGTGGTACGGGTACCAACTTCTTTACTCCGGGGAATCCCTACATTGTGCTGGCCGACCTACCCACCTCTGCTCTTTGGCCTAAACCCCTCGTAGCGTTTTTAGTAAAGAATAAGATCTCAAAGGTAGCCTTGGTGTACGGTTCGAACGACTTCGACGGATCTCAAGATACGACTATTGTAAATGGTCTTAAGGCGGCAGGGATAACTCCCGTATACAACCAAGCCGTACCTACGACAACCTCTGCATATGGAACTACGATAAGTGCTATTGCGGCGACACATCCAGAGGCTGTTGTTGAACTTGGTTATGCAAACAACGACATTGCGTTTCTAAGTAACCTGCAGTCAAGTGGTACTCACTTCAAGATGGTCTTTACCGTCTTTCCAGGACAGCTTCAGCAGTTGCTAGAGAAAAACGTAGGCGAAGCAGGTATGGCGTATAGCTACACGTATGCAGCTCCTCCGCTGATCTCTTATAACTCAGTTAATCTTGGTATGGGAACTACCGCCTTTGAAGCTGCCTTTCAGAAGCAGTACCCGGGACCGGTAAACGCTCCTGAGGTCTATGGCTACCATACAGGACTTACGATACAGCTGGCTCTCAATCACGCTAATAGCTTGTCTCAGCTGAGTCTTCGTAGTGCTCTAATGGCGGAGTCTGGCAAGGTAACTACTCTTGAGGGTCTCTTCAAGCTCAACTCGCAGGGTGCTCAGATCGGTGAACTCCTGCCTGTAGCTCAGCTCATGCCTACCCAAGGGAACGCGAACACTTCAGTGCAGATCGTCTATCCGTCATCACAGGCGACTGCTAAGGCAGTGTACCCCGCTCCGTAGAGTTGGTTCTGGTCTGATGTAGTTCTTTATGGGTGCTTAGTGATCTCACTCCTAAGCACCCATAAACGTCAAGAGAAACGTTGGACTAAGGAATTGGAGGAATATTGTTATTCGAGTATGCGATCGTTGCGGGGGTCTTATTTGGCCTTTTTTACTCGTTTTTGTCGATAGGGCTTAACTTAGTCTTTGGAGTCCAGAGAATTGTAAACCTAGCACATGGCGACGTTATCATGATTGGTGGCTTCGCATCGTGGGAGCTTTACTACACCTACCATCTGAACCCGCTCATATCTGTAGTAGTTGTCATACCGCCTACGGTATTAGTTGGGTACATAATCTATAGGTTGGTGATTGGTCCGCTTTCGAAGGCCAAAGACCCAGAGATGTTGTCGCTGATCTTATTTTTTGGTGTGTCACAGATTCTTGAAGCTTTGGTTACTATTTTTTTGGGAAACAATCAACGTTCGATCCCAGATAGCTCATTGATCTCAAAACCAGTTCAGTTTTTAGGACAGAGTTACCCAGGAGTGTGGTGGATCGTAGCGGCTGCATCTATTCCGATGATGGGCCTAGTTCTTTTGTACCTGTACAAGACGAAACTAGGAACCGCAACTAGAGCTATTATGGCGGACGCTGTAGAAGCGGCGGCTGTAGGTATCGATGTTCGAAAGGTGTCTGCAATTACCTTTGGAGTGGGCCTTGGTATCACGGCAAGTGTTGGTGCGATAGCACCTTTTATGCTTGGAGGTGTAGATCCTTCGGAGGGTGTAAACCTCACGATCTTGGCGTTTGCTGTGATCGTTATCGGTTCCCTTGGAAATATTGCCGGTACCGTTGTCGGGGGTATTATCTTCGGACTTGCCTTGGAGCTGACTCAACTGTACATACCATCATGGTCGAGTCTGATCCCATATGCACTCTTGCTCATAGTACTTTTAGTGAAACCAAGTGGCGTGCTTGGAAGGAGATTGCGAAGTGCGTAAGAGCGATGATACTGTGGATCGACCGAGCGAGGTCGACGATACTGTTAGCGGCTCTCAGAAGGCTCCGAAGCGCTCGTTGAAGAGTTTTTTGGTGTCTAAAAATGTAGGAGATCTTCTAGCTATTATTGTGCCTGTTGTCGCATTCTCGATTGCTCCTCACTTTTACTCAAACGAAATCCTTCTCATAACGATGATGGTCTATGTAGCCTTGGCACAAGGGGTAAACGTCATCTACGGTCTTACAGGTTACTTGCCCTTTGGCTACGTGGGTTTTTACGGGGTCGGAGCATATGCGACCTCTTTGGCGATTCTTGACATCCACGTTGCGCCTGAGATCGCGATAGTTATAGGTGGAGTAGTTTCGGCTCTCTTGGCGCTCGTTCTGATGCCTTTATTGAAACTGAGCGGATCGTACTTTGCTATCGCAACTCTGGCCGCAGCGGAGGCGCTTTATGCCCTGATCGCCAATCCCTCGCTGAAAAGCATCACTCAAGGTCCCTACGGCATAAATATTGGTGCTGTATATAGCTCTGGGGGTAGTTACGTCGTCGCCGTTGTACTAGTAGGTCTGAGTATCTTAACGTTTGTAGTCGTTAAACGGTCGAGACTTGGACTCGCGCTCAGAGCGATCCGCAACGATCCGGTGAGCGCGTCATTAAGTGGCGTCAACGTGGTTCTGGAGAGGACTAAGGCTTGGCTTGTGGCCGCCGCTATCGCCGGCTTGGCTGGAGGGGTGTTTGCTTGGACGATCACGATATTTTACCCGAGCGCCGTTTTTGATATCAGTATCTCTGTATTTGCGATTGTATTCGCTTTGTTTGGTGGAGTTGGAACTACCTTTGGACCAGTGGTTGGAGCGGTAGTGTTGTACGGACTTTACTCCTACGTCGGGGTAACTCAGCCTCAGTACTTCCAGCTGATCTTTGGTGTAATTATCGTTATCTTTGTACTCTTTCTGCCCAAAGGTGTGGCTGGCGTCGCCGGAGGACTGATCAGGCGGGTGCGTCTTATGAAGACTCGAGGGGAGGTCTAAGGTGTCGAGCTATACCTTTGAGATCGAAGGCGTGGTAAAGTCATTTGGGGGATTTAAGGCTTTAAATGGAGTCAACTTATCTGTTGAAAATGGCGAGATAGTCGGGCTAGTCGGACCGAATGGCTGCGGTAAGACGACGTTAGTCAACGTCGCCTCTGGGATCTATCCGCTTGACTCGGGTAGGATTCTTCTAGATGGAAAAGACATTACACATATGCCAACCCATAGACGAGTGTTGCATGGCGTTAATCGTACTTTTCAAGTTCCCAAACCCCTGAGCGACATGACCGTTGAAGAGAATATCGACC
>JAKBGL010000164.1 GCA_021833085.1 Actinomycetes bacterium
ATGATGCATCGGTTACTTTGAACTCACTACCTCTACCAAGAAGAGAGGCGGTACAGTTTTAGCGTCCTCTAACGTGCAATTAATTGACCGCACCAATGTAAGAATACGACACTAGGAGTAACTTCACAAGTATTAACAGAGCAACTACTTAGGTATCTAAGTAGACATCAAGCTCGTCATCAACTAGCTTTACTGGTATGGCAGTTTACGCACTCGGTGACAGAGCACCAACGATCCACCCTTCAGCGTTTGTACATCCAGACGCTACCGTAGTTGGAGATGTGACCATCGCCGCGAGAGCAAGCATATGGCCTCAAGCCGTTCTACGAGGCGACTATGGCCACATCGAGATAGGAGCAGAAAGCTCTATCCAAGACGGAACGGTGGTTCACGCAACCGCCGAACTTTCCACCGTCGTCGGCTCTAGATGCGTTGTCGGTCACATAGTTCACCTCGAGGGTTGTTTAATACAAGACGACGTTCTTGTAGGGTCAGGTTCAATCGTTTTGCATCGAGTTGTTTGTGAAAGTCATTCGCTAGTCGGGGCGAACGCGGTTTTGACTAACGGAACCATACTTCCAAGCTTCGCCATGGCTCTCGGCGTTCCGGCAACAATTATCCCTGGAAAAGTAAGGGAGGGCCAATTCAAAGAAGCAGTAGACCTATACGTAGAGAACGCCAAGAACTACATCAGGAGTCTCAAAAGGCTGGACTAATACTTTGGCGAATCTTTCATTACTCGACTGAAGTGTAACATCGTTCACCCAACTTGGTAACACGAAGTCGAGTCTCATAGAGTTCAGACAGGACTTTAGATGTAAGAAACTCATCTTTGCTCCCCTGCCAAATAAGTTTCGAGTCTCTAACGAACACAACTCGATCGAAGATCTCTGGGATCTCTTCCGTATGATGAACGACTAACACTACTGTATTTGCTCTTACCCCCAAGGTCCCCACACCATCTAAAGCGACAATAAGTTCGTCACGAGATACCAAGTCCAACCCCACAAAGGGTTCGTCTGCAACTACTAAAGGAGATCTCCTTGCAAAGGCTCTAGCCAGAACCGCTCTTTGTCGTTCGCCTTGTGATAAGGAGCTAAACAGGTGGTTTCTTTTTTCGCTCAATCGGAATATCGAAAGTAGCTCGTCAGCCACTGAACGCGCCTCATCGGAGTAACTTCGCCAGTAGGGAGCCAGATCACCACTCGTGCCAGTAAGCACCACCTCGAAAGTGGTAGTACTTCCCAAAAATCGTTCCTGCAAGGATGAACTCACGTAAGAAACACTACGTCTCAACATACGAACATCCATGGAACGTGCATCAACTCCACCAACAAGCAACCTACCTTGACTCGCACGCTCAAACCCAGCAAGCATCTTGACGAATGAGGACTTTCCCGCCCCATTACGTCCCATTACAACTACTTTGTCTCCTTCAAATAAAGCAAAGTCAGCTCCTTGGACAAGGGTATTTCCTTCCCGCAGCAACGCAGCGCTTTGAAGCTCAAATGAGGGTACGTTTCCTAAGACCAACTGCGGACCACCAATACCTCCCCTGGCTCTAGACGGTGATAAACAAATAAGTAAATACTAAAGACACTGAGTCAAATACCTCAGACACAGTCCAAAAGGTTCAAAACATCTAAGAATCTACAGCTCGATAAGAAATACCACTTAAGTTATTGGCCATTTATGACGTTAAATCCCATACATGTAATTACATTATATGTAGGAGGTTAAGGTATGCGACAGGGCTTTCTACCCGGCGACGAGTCTAGGACTTCGATACTGACAGCCATGGACCAAGTCAGAACCGCATGCGGAGCACAAGGAGTACTGCTTGCATCAACCTCACAAAGTCGTGAAGCCACAGTTGAGATCGTAAGATCCTCCCCAAGTTTCCTAAGAGCAGGCGACACTCTAACTGTAAAAAGATTACCTAAAGTAAAGCGTCTAGAAGGTCGGGGCGCAAGTTTAGGCTCACGTCGTGGCTATCAAGTCGATGTACACTATATAGCCAATCCGCCATACGTTGAGTTCTCCAATGAGTTGCTTTCTTATGGGCCTATAAAGAGCGTCTATCTTAGAAGTTTCGAGGTAGATAAAGAAGAGTTTTTAGTGTGCCTTTACTCCAACTCGAAGATGGCTTTACCTGAAAATGGATTAGTTATGACGATAGAGATGTTAGCGCTACACTGCGAGAATGCTCTCAAACTTCGTTCTGCATTACAGAAAACTACTCAGAAGTTAGATCTTGTAGAGACCAAAGCATCCTCTGACGAACTGACGGGTATTTTAAATCGCCATGGCTTCACTTTGGCGATATCACGAGAACAAAAACGACGTGAACGCTATCCAATGCCAGTCTCGGTGTTCGTCTTGGATCTAGACGGGTTAAAGACCGTTAACGACACCTATGGACACCAAGCCGGGGATCAGCACATCCAGAGGTTTGCAAATATTTTAGGACATACCTGTCGAGCGATAGACTTTACCGCCAGGCTTGGAGGAGACGAGTTTGCAATACTAGCACCTCATACCGACACAGCATCTGCGGAACTAATGGCTACACGTCTCAGGAGGGTCTTCACTGAAAACGGAATACCTGTCTCATTTGGATATGCAAGTGACGACGTAGGCTCCGTAGCAATCAACGACCTTATCGTTGTAGCCGACGCGCAAATGTACTCAAATAAGCAGAGTCGCAAGTCGCTTCAACGCAGGAACGTAGGCTAGCTCGCGCTCTAAACCCCATAAACTCAAGCGAACACCTGAGAACCTCTCCTCCATATTGACGTTCAAAAAAACACGTTGCCGACGGGGCTGGAACCGTCGGCAACGTGCGGGAGGTTCAGTGTTTTACCACTTGTTGTTGTCATATACATAGTCGCCTTTCAAGCTGAGTGCTGGCTAAGAATTTCGTTGAAGTATCGGGAGACTTCCACTCCCCCATGACTTAGTAAACATATTATTACTCACGTTTTCAGCTTATTCTCAGCAAATCAGTAGGAAACATTTATTCTAAGTATCGTCATTGTCCGCATATCACCTGCTAGAGCCACTCTTATACAGTAAGACTTCTATTAGGGTAAAAAGAACTTTATAAAGTTGCTGTATAAACTCTGTAAGTTGTTACAACATATTTGTAGATTCGATGTAACATCACTTACGTTCACAAAAGTGACACTTGTTGTTTACCACAATTGTCTGGGGAGGTAGCTAGAGAAAATGAAGAAGAATATAAGGCGCCGAGGTAGCGCCGTTATCGCAACTACTGTGGCAGCTATAACGCTTGCTGCGTGCGGATCTGGAGCTCCGTCTTCAAGCAGCAGCTCAAGCACCACAAAGGTCAAAGGTGGCGTTGCGACCTTTGCTGAAGGTCCGGGGGCAAATCCTAACTATATCTTTCCTTTGACGCCAGGAACCAACTTCTCAATTAACAACCTGGCTGACTTTCAGGTTCTCATGTACCGACCTCTTTACTGGTTTGGAAGCGGCTCAAAGGCTGAGATCAACTATCCGTACAGCTTGGCAAAGCCACCTGTGTACTCTAACAACGACCAGACAGTTACAGTAACGTTGAACCCTAAC
>JAKBGL010000165.1 GCA_021833085.1 Actinomycetes bacterium
CTTGTTCCCCGCCCTTGAAGCGTCGATCTTTCTTGGATTTATCTTCCCTGGAGAAACTGCTGTTATCCTTGGAGGAGTTTTAGCTTTTGAACACAAACTACCACTTTGGCTGGTCATGGTTGTTGCCTCGCTGGGTGCTGTTATAGGTGACAGCGTGGGCTACTTTGTAGGAGCGAAGTTCGGTCATCGCATTTTGGAGAGGGCTTCTGGTCGCTTTGTAAAACCCAAGCGCGTCCATCAAGTCACTGAGTTTGTATCAAAGAGGGGAGTACTTGGCGTTGTAGTCGGTAGGTTTACCACGATTCTTAGGGTACTAGTTCCAGGTGTTGCTGGCATGTCAGAGATGCCTTATGTGAAGTTTTTGATCGCAAACATAGTTGGAGGAGTCGGTTGGGCGGTGCTTTACTCCTACCTTGGGTATACTGCTGGGACCTCATTTGCTGCGGTCGAAAAGACTGCTGGTACAACGGGTGTGGTAGTTTTTGTCGCAGTAGCGGCAGTGGTTGGTCTTTACTTTTTGTATCGCTACGCCCGAGAGTTCGCTAAGGAAAAGTAGTAACCTTCAGATTGCAGGTGGAATCTGAAGGTTACTACTTTGTGAAGAGCTGCCTACGACGTTCAACTCGGTCAATTAGAAAAGGGAAGAGATACTGGCGTAAAGCTGACGGCGTTGCTCTTTTGTAAGGAGAGTTCAAGAGTTTAAAGACAACCTTCAACGCGTCCTGATAGTGATGTTCTAGGGCCATGGCAGTAGAGAGACGAAGGTAGTGCCAAGCAGCAATAGTTTTGAAGAGATTGTCATTTACTAGTCCAGCATTACGCTCCTGTTCCAATAGGATGAGCATTTTGTCAAAGAACTTTGACAGGTCTTTAGAGACACCTGTGGCCGTGTCTCTATAAAGGACTAGAGGTTCTTCCAAGATGCCGAGCTGGCTCTCTCGGGAGAGATTCAACCAAGCTCCCCAGTCTTCTACGGAGTCGAGCGCCGAGTTGAAGCCGCCGCAACGCTGCAACTCTGTTTTTTTCACTAAGACGGTAGAAGTTTGAAATCGATTCATTACTAACAAAGAAACGTACGAGATCCGAGACAACTTCATCGAGAAGGCTCCGGGTGCGGGATCGCTCCGACTCCAAGACGTGGCAAGTAGATCCAACTGCGGGTAGGAATTTATAGTTTGAAGTTGACGTTCGAGCTTGTCTTTATGCCACAGATCGTCACCGTCTAGGAGTGCGATCCACTCAGTTTGTGACTCGCTAACACCTCGATTGCGAGCCGCTGATGGTCCACCGTTGGGTTGTTGAAGAAGTGTGATGTCATTATTGAAGCGCAAAATCTCAGATACGGTACCATCGGTCGATCCGTCGTCCACGACGATAATTCGACTTGGTCGTTGGGTCTGAGATAGCGTTGACGCGATTGCAGCACCGATGGTCGACTCGCAGTTATAGGAGGTTATGACTACCGTTATCTGATCTTTCGAAACCATAGTACTTCGACTCCTCTTACTAGGATTGCTCGACGGTGACAGTGCCTTTACCTGTACGACTTAGCCTCGCTATTATCGCCCGTTCGGCTTCTTGTCGGTCGTCCAAATGAATCTGGTTGTTTCCCACTCGGAAGAAACTTTCATGCCCCCTTCCAACGATCAGCACCGCGTCGCCTTTTTCAGATCCATCTATCGCTCGTTTTATGGCCAGAGATCTATCGAGTTCAATTTCAATATGCTTCTGAGGGATGTCGAAGGTCCCAGCGACGAGCTGTTCGACAATGTTTGACGGATCTTCGTCTCCTGGATTGTCTGTAGTCAAGATAGCTAAGTCGGCGGTTGCAGCAGCCCTTCCAAGTTCTGGCCTTTTTATGCGATCTCGTCTTCCTCTTGCTCCTGCAACCAAGGTAACTTTACCTGTAGAGCCTATGATGTCTCGTACAGTCTGGATTAGGGCCCTTATAGAGTCGGGAGTGTGCGCGTAGTCTACGACGACAAGGAAGTCCTGTCCGAGTTCGACCTGTTGAAATCTACCGGAGACTCCTGTGCAGCTCTCGATCCCCACCTTTGCCTCGTCCTCAGATGCACCTAACGTGCGACCAGCGATGTAGGCAGCTGCGGCATTTTGAGCGTTGCAGGCACCTACTATCTGGACGTGTAAGGAGGTATCGTATCCCATTCCCTTTAACCTAAGGTCGGTTCCGTCAGGTGTAACTTTTACATCCACGATGCGGACGTCGGCGTCGGGGTGGTATCCAAAGGTAACCTTTGGAATGTCGATCTGTTGAGCCAGTCGTTCACCCCATAGGTCGTCGATGCAGATGATGCCAATGTCGCTTCTTGAATTTAGGAACAGTTGTGACTTGGCCCAGTAGTACTGTTCTATGGTTCCATGATAGTCCAGATGTTCTGCTGTGAGATTGGTGAAGAGAGCGACGCTGAAGTGGGCTGAGTCCACACGATGTTGATCGATCCCGTGAGATGAGACCTCCATGACTACTGAGTCAATTCCTTCTGCCACCATCTCCTTTAGGTATCTGTGTAGATCGGGAGCTTCGGGTGTTGTATGGATTGACGGGTGTCTTGAGTCTTTATATTTGGCTTCGATCGTGCCAATAAGTCCTGTTGAGTGCCCACTTGCCTTGAGGATCGACTCTATGAGATAAGAAGTTGTCGTCTTCCCATTTGTACCCGTAACTCCGATTAGATTGAGTTTTTGAGAAGGATGCGCATTAGTGAAGTCAGATACTTTTCCCAATGCATGACGCACCGAAGGAACGATTAGTTGAGGAAGCGGAGCATTTACGCGTTGAGATACCATGAGGGCGCTTGCTCCGTTTTGAATGGCTTCTTCGATAAAGCTATGACCGTCGTACTTCGAACCCTTGGTAGCACAGAACATCCATCCCGGGTGTACCTCTCTAGAGTCCAGCGTTAGATCGATGAATTCAGCGTCCTCGCCTAAGAGCTGCGACGTCGGTAGCAAAGTATGCAACTCAGATAGCTTGGGACTCACTTCTCTCCAAATACGTCGGTCTAGCAAAAGTTCTAGAACAACCTTACTCGCAAGAACGAAACAGCGAGCTAGAGTCGCAGTACTCTTTGGTATTTCTTAGCTCTTGCTCAGATCACTTTCGGATCTTGAGACCTGACCGAAGTAGGCCCTCCTTACTTTTACGGACAAGTTGGTAGATGCCCAGTTAAGGCTGTAATTTTATTTACGGTAAGATCTGAACCAACGACAGCGTGACCTGTCCACTGTTTAGAGTGAGTTGTCTCTTCGCAGAGATACCAAAGATTACTTAGCTTCGCTCTTCAGGTCCCACAAAGAAGCCTTAGCCGTATGCTATCAAGGAAGTGAGCTTGATAGCCTCTAACGTCATAGAGTTCTTCTTCTACAATACTTGGGTCACATGATGACGTGAACGTCAGAGTGCTTCTGGTGTCTTCAGAGACCTTCTTAAGCTATCTGCTAATGTACGAAGGCAAGAGTGTCTCATTCACCAACGTAGGATCGGGTCTTTAGCAACGCCCTGCGCGAGTGCTATCGTATCTTATAAGAGCCCCATCACTCAGGATCGCAAGTAGC
>JAKBGL010000166.1 GCA_021833085.1 Actinomycetes bacterium
TACCGCCCTGTCTCTAGCCTCTATGGAACCGGCGCGAACTGGCTCAGTATTGTCAGGGGCAGTCAACACGTCAAGATTGGGACGATCTACCAAGAACTCCACTAGAGACTGCAACAACTCGATGACTACTTGGTTTTGTGCAGTAGACGCTGGTCTCATGTATATGTAGTCGTAGTTAAATTGTCTGAACTCTGCAAGGACCTCCGCCATGTCTTTGGACATGCCTACGCTCCGAAGGCGGGAACTTGTCTCAATTATGTCTGTTATGAGAACGCCGAGCTGGCGTCCTTTCTCATCTCCGAGTCGAGTCTTAACTGCTTCTGGAAGCATCTTGGCAGTAACTATTCCTGCCCTGCAAGCGTCTTCAAAGTCGTGACATACATAGGCGACTCGATCTGCCCAAGATACGACTTCCCCTTCAAGGGTTTGAGGAGCCGGGAGTGACCACGAGTGTGACCGAATACCGTCCAAGGTTTCGGTCGTTAGGTTCAGGTCTTGTAAAACTACGTCGGCTCCGAAGCGCGCATGATCAAAGCCAAAGTCAGTATAAGGAGTGAGTGCATCTTCGGAGGCGTGCCCAAAGGGTCCATGCCCACAGTCATGACCGAGAGCTATCGCCTCTGTAAGAGCGACGTTTAAACGTAGAGCGGTGGATATGGCTCGTGCGACTTGCTCGACTTCAAGGGCATGGGTAAGTCGGGTTCTCATGTGGTCTTCTGGGAATATGAATACTTGAGTTTTACCTGCTAGTCGACGAAAAGCTGTTCCTTTGTGTAAAATCCTGTCACGATCTACCTCAAAACAGGTGCGATATGGATCAGGATGTTCCGGTATCTTGCGATTGCCGGCTCCACTTGCTCTTTGAGCCTGTGGAGCTAGAGACTCTTGAAGCGACTCGCGAACTTCTCTGAATGCCATGTCTATCTCACCGGTATAGGCTTTGGAGTCCCGGTGGGCCTGGACTAGTTGATCTTTTACTGTTCCTAGCATTGTTGCTCGCCAAGTTTTGGCTCTTTCAGTATCTATATGGTCTCGCATTTGCTTATGGTTCCTTAGGTGTCGATAGTTTTCCTTAGGAATATATAACCGTCACTAGTTACAGTCCGCTATACCTACCTGTTACAAGTACCGGAGAAGACCTATTAACTTTTAGTAGGCTCATATCCGAACTCTGAGGTACGAAAGATGGACCCTTTTCTAACAGCCGAGTCTATCTCAAGACAGCTACAGCTAGTGGAACCTTTCTAAATAGTCTTTCTTTTAAGATGTCCCTCGTACGTGTACTGAAGTCAACTAAGAGTCTAGTATGTGGCTACTTTGTAAACCAAGTATTTACATAACTACGTGACTGTGGATGAAGAAGTAGAATAAAAGGTATAAAAGAAAGTATTACCTGCAAGAAGTCGCCAGTTATCACTTGAGTCCCAAACTCAACGACTAATAGAACGATCAGTAAGACGGGAACTGCAGCTGCAACTACCCCGACATAGTAGCCCCACTTTTTATCGTTGGCTATCCCGTATGCTCCAGCTATTGGAAGTGCGATTCCAACCACGGAAAGTAAAGGCGAGTAGCCACTGTACAACGCAACGTTTACGATAGACATTAGCGCGTTTACATAAAGCAAGATTGTGGCAATAAGAAGTGTCTGGGGATGGGTGTTATTTATTAGCTTGAGCGAACGCATTGATCCACCTAACCGCCCGAGAGCGTCTAGTTCCAAAAACCTTATTTTAGCGCAAGAAGGTGGAAGTTTGCTAAATGAGCACTACCTTACGTCGTGTTTTTGGAGTATTTACGTTACTTACCACTAACTGGCCGCACGCGGCTGCGATATCGGAGCCACGAGTGTCGCGTACCGTGACTGTCACTCCATGGTTTTGGAGGAGTGCCCTACACTGGCTGACTCGTTCTGGAGGGGAGCCAGGGTAGTCGTACTTTGGCGTAGGGTTTAGTGGGATAAGGTTAACGTGTGCTCTGAGTTCTAGAGCTATTTCGGCGATCTGAGACATGTGCGTGTCGTGGTCGTTCAAGTCGTTTATCAATGCATACTCGAAGGTTATCCGTCGATTTGTGTTCCTATGATACAGTTTTAGAACCTCGACCAAAGACGCAATGTTGTAACGGGAGTTTATCGGTACTATCTGAGTTCTTAGTTCATCGTTTGGCGCATGCAGGGAGACCGCCAGGTTGATCTGTAGCGACTCATTCGCAAGCCTTGCTATCCCAGGCACTATCCCAACGGTTGAAAGGGTAATCGAGCGTGCTCCCAAGGAGAAGTTTTTCATGAGTGAGCGTATGAAGGCGAGAGAGTTGTCGTAGTTGGCCAAGGGCTCTCCCATGCCCATCAAAACTACATTTGTTATCTTTGCGTTAGGATCTCGATGTTTAAGCTCTTTTCCAGCCCAAAAGTACTGTTCCTCCATCTCGTGTACTTTAAGGTGTCTTTTGTATCCTCCTTGTCCAGTCGCGCAAAAGACGCAGTTCATAGCACACCCTGCCTGCGTTGATATGCAGACTGTATTGCGTCTGCCGTAACGCATAAGTACAGTCTCTATCTGCTGCTGATCTTTCAGAGTTAAGACAGCCTTTAGCGTATCTCCTCTATCTGAAAGTGTGAGTTGTGCATGATCTGAGCTTAGGTAGAAGTACTGTTTTAGTTCGTCTCTAAGAGATTGAGGTAGGGTAGAGTTATCCCAAGGCGATAAGAACGAGGTATAGAGACCTCTTTGAACCTGCTTGACTCTAAATGTTGGATGTGACTCTCCCAAGAGGCTGTTCCAGCCGTCAGCCTCTAACTCGAATGGACTAAGGTTTTTTTCTGGTGTAACGATTGTGACTCACTCCAGTTGCTTAATGTGTTTGCTAACAGCATAACCTGGCAGAGATGCGAGCTTATGCGAGACCTCCTACAAGATGCCCAAATCAATCTCCGTTCTAGTCTTTCTCGGCTTTTGCAAAAGCGATCGAATATATTTCTGGACTTTCAAAACAGGTCCTGCCGTCTAACTCCTTGTATCCTATGGCAGTGCCTAATTCAATCTACGTGCCTAGAGTCTTCCTCGATGCGAAGTGATGTTATCGAGACGACAGTTCCCGGGAACGGTCGAAACTTCATTTGGAGATAAGAGGTGCTATTAGCAGGAATTAAAGACAGGCACCGGCAAGAAACTTCCGATTTGATAACTCAATTAGTCGCTTTTCACAGAGGTGATTATCGACTACGGAAGGAGAAGAACCGCCAGGGTTAAAGTGAAGCTGTAGAGTCTTGACAGCTAACGATACTGTGCATGTAGGCTCTACTTTTTTTAAGACATTCGAGCGGAGAGCTCCAGGTAGCTATATATGGATAGTGTTGGGTTTGACGATCTCTACCGATCACGCTGGGGGCGGTTGACCTAGACGCCTTGGTACGTTACTTCTTCGACGTAACTACATGGAAGCGTCGAGAGTTCTATTATCTTCCTTCTCCTGAGCAGAAGCTTATGGCAACGTGAACCCACAAGGATAACTACTTGGTTAATGTCTTTAGAAGCGCTAGATGTAGCTCAAGAGCGATTGC
>JAKBGL010000167.1 GCA_021833085.1 Actinomycetes bacterium
GTTGAACTTTGGAGCGTTCACATAGTCTTTAAATCTTCCTGGCACTGGCGACCAGATGGAGTGTACTACGCCGAGAGCCGCCCAGCAGTCTTTCTCGGTCTCAGTAATGATCCGCATCCCTACGATGTCATAGATCGAGTCAAAGTCTTTAGACTTTACAACCATCTTCTCATAGATACTCCAGAGGTGCTTGGGTCGACCGGTAACGTCTGCGTCGACTCCAACCTCACTCAGCTTGGCCTTCGCCACCTCTTGGACTGAGTGTAGATACTCCTCACGTTCGGGGGATCGCGTCGTGACTAGGTGTTCAATCTCCGCATAACGCCTCGGGTGTAAGGTTGCAAAAGCCAAGTCTTCGAGCTGCCACTTAATCTCTGCAATACCAAGTCTGTGAGCCAAAGGAGCATAGATGTCCATTGTCTCTTGTGCTGTGCGTCGCTGTTTCCAATCAGGTAGCGCTCCAATGGTTCTCATGTTATGGAGTCGATCGGCTAGCTTTATCACTAGAACTCTAGGATCTCTGGCCATTGCCAAGAGCATCTTTCGCATGGTAGCGGCTTGTTGAGCCTCTTTGGACTCAAAGCTCAGTCGATCAAGCTTTGTCACCCCATCTACTATCTGCGCCACTAAAGTACCGAAACGATCCTCAACCTCTCCAAGACCAAGGTCAGTATCTTCCACAGCGTCGTGCAAAAGGGCTGCGGACACAGTAATCTCATCAGCACCTAAAGACGCCACGATCTCCGCTACAGAGAGTGGATGGTAAAAGTAAGGTTCTCCCGACTTTCGGTACTGACCTTTATGTGCCGATTTTGCGAGATCAAAGGCTCCAAGTATTACTTGCGGATCTCCGCTGTACTTCTCATGGCGGCGCAAGAAGGTATCCACCAGCCTATCTGGTGAAAACAGTTCTAACTTCGCATCAACAACATCAGCCATCTATGTATATAAAGTTACCTCGGATCGAGAACTACTCTGCCGTGTCTAGGAGTTCTAAGAGAGTTTTAACAAAAACGTCTAACGCTTAGAGCGGCTCTTTTTCCGGGCATTACTCGGTCGCGAACGTTGAGTCCGCCTTCCCTGCTCACTTGGAGTACCAGAGGTGGCTAGCAACACCCCTTGGGCGACGGCCTTTGGAGAGTATGCATGGTGACTTGTACCTAAACGCTTCTTGAGACTTTGATACCTAGGTTCTCGGCCTTTCAAGTAGGCAAGGACCGGGGAGGCTATAGCAATAGATGAGTACGCTCCTGTCGTCAGTCCTACAAATAGTGCAAGGCCAAAGTCTTGCAACGTAGTCGCTCCAAGTACGTATGCACCAACTACGAGGATCGAAAATACTGGGATAATCGCTACTAGCGAGGTATTCAACGATCGCATCAGTACTTGATTCAAAGATAGATCCACTGCATCGTCGTAGGCAAGGCGACCGGGATTGACCAAGGACTTCACGTTCTCTTGGATCCGATCAAAGACCACGATTGTATCGTAGAGAGAGTAACCCAGTATTGTAAGTACCGCTATCACGGTTGCAGGCGTTATCTGAAAGTTTGAAATTGAGTAGATACCAACTGTAACTAGGAGATCATGGATCACAGCGACTAGCGCCGCTACTGCCATCTTCCACTCAAAACGAATCGATATGTAGATCACTATTCCTAAGAAAAAGAACCCCAAAGCCTCAAGTGCCTTGGACGTAACGTCCCCACCCCAGGTCGGACCAACATTAGTCAAGCTCACTGAGGAGTAGGTGACCCCTCCGGCTTTTGCTAGGTCCACTGAGATCTGCTTATCCTTTGCAGTCTGCGCTCCCACAGAGAGGTTCGACAGGTCCGCCTCCGCCTCCAAGGTGCGGCTTTGACCCGTACCCAATGTGAAAACAGTAGCTTGTGTGACCCCATCCGCTTTCAGTACAGATTGAGCCTTTGTAACACTTAGAGTGCTGGAGGGTACCTGCCAAGAGGTTCCGCCTTTGAAGTCGATCCCAAAGTTTAGGCCTCTCATGCCCATAGAGAAGGCTCCAAGTAGTATTATCGCTATCGAAATCGAGTAGAAGATCTTGCGGCGTCTCAAAAATCCGATAGTCGTTTCGCCTTCGTAAAGAGCGTTCCAACGAGATCGCCTCTTAGCAGTCTCCTTTAAAGTCGCCTCTAAACCATCATCTGTAGAGGAGGTCGACTCTCTCGCCCCTTCGCCAATGGTTGTCACAGCACCGCCTCAATACTCACTAAAACTGTATAATAAAAGACCCGTCCAACGCCACTAAAGACGTCTAAGAGTGCCGACATCGATCAAACTCCACTTGGCTTTAGAACACCGCTACTTGGTGCAGCTACAGTTGTTCGATCACTAGCTCTAGTACTTACTCCAAAAAACCTGGGGTTCTGGGCGATCTTAGACTGTCCCATCAAAATTACTAAGGGCCTCGTAAAGAACCAAGCCGAGACGACGTCTAGTAAAGTTGAGATTCCCAAAAAGAAAGCGAATCCTCGCACCGGTCCGATGCTAAGGAGATAGAGCAACGTAGCCCCGATCAGCGATACAAGGTCAGCCGCAACTATTGTGCGGAAGGCCTTAGCGAAACTCCGGTCAACTGAGGATCGAAGCGACTTTCCACCCCTAAGCTCGTCTTTTAAGCGTTCAAAAAAGACGACGTAGGAGTCTACGGTCACACCGATGGATACTATTAATCCGGTGACCCCAGAGAGATCCAAGGTCAGTTGAGCGGAGTGTCCAAGCAGAGATACAATCGCCCAGAGCATCGCTGCAGTTGTGGACAGCCCCAACAGTACAACTAACCCTAGAGCTCTGTAGTAAAACACCGTGTAAAGCAAGACCAATAGAAGTCCGCCTAAGCCTGCGTACACTCCCGCCTTCAAGGAAGCCTTACCAAGAGTCGGCGAGATAGTCTGGACCGTAAGCTGTTGAAGTTGCACCGGCAAGGCTCCGTACTTTAGCACCAAAGCTAGGTTCTCCGCTTGGGTTTGACCGCCTGAACCAGTAATTTCACCTTGCCCGTTGAAGCTCTTAGTAGTTATGACCGGAGCAGAGATCACGTTGGTGTCTAACACAATCGCTAACTGTTTGTCAAAGTAAGTCGTAGCAATTTGATTGAAAAGCGGTGTCGCTTTAGATGTAAGGGAGAAGTTTACAACCCACTGCTGTTGTTGGTTGAGTCCTGCCGTAGCACTTGAAAGCGCAGTTCCATTAGCTAGCGTCGGTCCAAGAACGTAACGGGTAACCTGAGATCCAGAGCCTTGCGACAAAATCGCCTCTTTAGAGGAGTTCAGCTGTGAAAACGCTGTATTCGGTTCATACTGAGCAAGGGCATCTTGCTGCGCAGAGTTCGGACAAAACGGCGAAAGTGGATGAGCCTTTATATCTTTTGCAAGCTGTCCAGTAGGTCGTTTATAGGGAGGTAAAGAACATACCACTGGTCGAAACTCAAGCTGCGCGGTCTGTCCGATGAGCGACAGGGCCTGGTTTGGATGTTTTATCCCAGGGAGCTGCACAACGATATCTTTACCTTGTTGAGCGATGTTGGGTTGGGTTACCCCAA
>JAKBGL010000168.1 GCA_021833085.1 Actinomycetes bacterium
CCTAGATTGTGGAGCAAAAATTAACAAAGAGGTCTTTGTCTCTAGGATCTCTGACGAATCAAGAAGATGGTTCGAGGGTTTTATAGATCTTTTAATTGAGTATGAAGACCATGTAGAGATAGTTGACTTCAAATCAGCCGCTGTTTTACCTAAAGGTAGGGGAAGTAGTTTCCCGAGGTATAGCTATCAGCTAGCTCTGTATGGATGGACCCTAGGTAGCACTTACAGCAAAGTAGTACGCGGAAAAATCATCTACCTTGCGCCAGAAGGTGCAAAGGAAGTGGACGTCGATATTGAAAGTGCTTTAAAAAGACTCGAATAGACTATCTATAAGATGGCTTCAGAACTACGACAGTGACGTGACCTAGGAAGATTACGGTAGGCTTGCATCTTGGGTGAAATATGCGGAGGCTACCGACGGTCCCAAGAGATGTGAGAACATCAGGGTCGATAGCGAGCTAAATTTTCGTGTCTAAAGCTTTGGAGAGAGGTCATACAACCCCCTCCTAAGTTACCGTGTTACCATTGATTTAACGGAGGAGAATACTTGCTGCGAGCGGTCGGAGTCGAACTAAGAATTGGCCCGAGACTTCTTTTAGAGGAGACAACCTTCACACTGAACGTAGGCGACAGAATGGGACTGGTGGGTCGCAACGGCGCAGGAAAGACCACTTTGCTCAAGGCACTTGCCGGTGAGACTCAACTTGCCAAAGGAGAGGTTACCTCTAACGGATCGATCGGATATCTACCGCAAGATCCACGGTCGGTTGACTTAGAGCAGGATACATTTGAGCGGGTACTCTCTGGCAGGGGTCTTTCAGATTTGAAGCGAGAGTTAGTTTTGGCGACTCATAAGATGTCTAGCAAAGACGAACATACGGCTGCACATGGGACAAAACTCTATGGAGAGCTAGAACACCGTTTTTCCTCTCTAGGTGGATACTCAGCAGAGGCAGAGGCTGAGGCCATATGTCTATCGCTTGGGATCCCTTCAAGACTGTTTCAGTCACCGTTGGGGAACCTTTCGGGTGGTCAAAGACGGAGAATAGAACTTGCTCGGATCCTCTTTTCAAATGCAACAACTCTGCTTTTGGATGAACCGACAAACCATCTTGATGCCGACTCGATTCAGTGGCTAAAGGGTTACCTTCGTACGCACAAAAGTGGATTAATTGTGATCTCTCACGACGTTGAGTTGCTTCGTGATGTAGTTAATCGAGTTTCGTACTTAGATGCGAACACATCTAAGTTAGATATGTATCATCTAGGTTACGATAGATACTTGACGGCTAGGGCACAGAGCGAAGATCGCTCTAGAAAAGAAAGAGAGCGTGCAGAGACCGAAGTTAATAGGCTGAGCCAACAGGCTGACAAGATGCGCGGATCCACCTCGAAGCGTGCTCGTAAAGCTAAGGTACTCGATGCCCGTGCTTCAAAGATAGAAGGGTCGATCCAACAGGTGAGGGTCAAAGACAAAGTCGCTAAAATGCGTTTCCCAGAGCCTGCTTACTGTGGTAGAACTCCGCTTCAGGGAATGTTCTTAAGTAAAACCTATGGCTCCCTAGAGGTTTTTATGGGTATTGATCTAGCTATCGACCGCGGATCAAAGGTCGTCATCCTTGGTCTAAACGGTGCTGGAAAGACAACTTTACTAAAGGTTCTTGCTGGGGTTGAACCTTCCGATACAGGAGAGATAAAACTAGGCCACGGGGCACTTGTAGGTTACTATGCTCAAGAACACGAGACTTTAGATCACGAAGAAACCGTCTATCGTTTCTTGCGATCAAAAGCTCCAGGTTCAATGGAAGATAGAGATCTCAGGTCTTTGTTGGGAAGTTTTCTCTTTACCTCTGAGATGATGGCTCAGAGGGTCGGGACCCTATCTGGAGGAGAGAAAACTAGGCTAGCTCTAGCCGCCTTAGTAACTACCGGGGCGAATGTCTTACTGCTCGATGAGCCCACCAATAACTTGGACCCCATATCTCGAGAACAGGTTCTTGGGGCGCTAAATAGCTATAAGGGCGCCGTAGTCCTTGTCACTCACGATCCCGGAGCGGTGAGGGCACTTGATCCAGAGCGCGTACTTCTCCTACCCGATGGTGACGAGGACTTCATGAACGATGAGTACTACGAGATAATCTCTCTGTCGTAACATCCAGACTTACTCGAGATCTTCCTTACCCCAACCTGTTTAGAGCACCAAGTCCTATCGAGTTGGCGAGACCCTCTAGGTGTATTGTGACCCACGAGAACTCATTGATGCTCAAAAGGACCCCAAACACCGCAAGCACAAAAGCGGAACCAGATGTTAGAACAGTAAAGTGCCTTTTTATAAAGGCGAACGCACCAACAAGCCTGGAGAATGCGAGTCCTGTTATCAAAAAAGGGACGCCGAGGCCAAGAGAGTAAGAGATTAGCAGTAGAGCGCCTTGGGTGGCTTTCCCGTTCGTAGCCGCAACCGTGAGTACCGAGGCTAAGATTGGTCCGATACAAGGTGTCCAACCGAATGCAAAGGCCATTCCAGCGATTGGAGACGCTAACAAGCCGAACTTAGATAGCTGTGGATGAAACCGCTTCTCTTGATAGAGCCAAGGTAACTTCAAATAAACAGAGGCGACGAGAAATACGGCCATTATCAAAAGAACGACCCCAGATGCTCTTACTAGCAGAGGTTTGTATGCGTTCACTGATGAACCAAGGGCACTAACCGTAAGACCTAGGACCGTGAAAACTGAACCAAATCCAAGTACAAACAGAGAGGTGGAGATAGCGATCCTCTTCATGTTGTGGGTGGAGCTTGAGACTATCTCTTTGGTCTCGACGCCACTGACTACGGAGAGGTACGCTGGGACAAGAGGAAGAACACATGGGGACAGAAACGAGACTACGCCTCCTCCGAAAGCTGCCACATACTCAAGTTCAGGAACCATACACTCCAATATACCCCCGGAGATGAAATAATGTCTTACCGATCAGCGCGACCGACTTAGGCTCGCCTTAGCGACTAGACGTTGGAGTAAGGGTCAGCTCTACCGTTGACTCAAGATCCATGTTTGACAGTCGGACTATACGACTTTGAGTATCGATCTTCATATATAACTCAGCTCTAGTTGAACACCAGTTATCCAAGGTCGAGGCGAGAAGTTCATCGTCTCGAGGTAGCCAAGCGATCATTGTCTCTCCTAGCTCTGGACGATCTATGAGCTTTGAACTGTCGTCTCTTACTCCACGAAGTTCCTCGGCCTTTTTGTAACCCAGTAGCAAAGTCTCGTCGTGTCGTACAACCGCTATGAGAACAATCCTTGGAAAATCCTGCATTCGCATTGCTGCTAACCTCGCGACCTCTACAGCGCCTGCTTGGGCCCTTTGAGAACGGTATCTCTCCATAAATGCGCCATGCCTAGAGAGAACTAAGAGAACAGCTGCCAATCCGACAAAACTAAGAAACAGCGGGAAAACTAGTAAGTTCATTTTATTCCTTAGAACCAAGCGCCATAACTATAGAATACACTTTCTCAGTACTTAGTTGATAGTTATCGACAAGTGACTATTT
>JAKBGL010000169.1 GCA_021833085.1 Actinomycetes bacterium
GGGGCCGCGGGGAATTGTCTGTGTCGCGTTGTTCAGTACATTGTGAACGGTTACGGCTCCACTCAGGGTCTGTACTGCGCCTTCACCTACAAAGATCACGGTAGCCAACGCCGCAATTGGAAGCAGAATGTAGAGAACACCTCGAACAAGGTCAACCCAGAAATTACCTATAGTGCTAGAGCCTCGGTTAGAAAACCCACGGATAAGAGCGATCGCCACCGCAATCCCCACAGCAGCACTTACAAACTGTTGTACAGCCAGCGCTGCCATCTGCGAAAAGTAAGACATCGTCTGTTCACCCGCATAGTTCTGCCAGTTTGTATTAGTCACAAACGAAACAGCAGTGTTAAAGGCTAACGCCGGTGTCACGGCCTTCATATGTGCCGGATTCAGAGGTAGAAGGTTTTGAACCCTAAGAATAAGATAGGTAATCAGTAGCGATACCAGGGAAAATATGAGCAAGGAAGCGCCATAACGCTTCCAGCTCTGACCACCTTTAGGGTCAACTCCTAAGAGTCTGTAGATAGGCCTCTCTACAGTATCGAGCCACTTTAACTTCCCACTATATACGTCCGCCATGTAGGCACCCAAAAAGCGCCAAGTTATCGCCAACGCTACTACTAGGACTGCAATCTCTAAAACTGCGTCCATTAGAACCACTCCGGCTTGAATAAAGACACCCAAAGATAGACGAAAATCACAACTGAAATGATGAAGAGAACTACGTTTGTCATATTTATGCCTTATCTAACGCTTCTATAACCAACAACATCAAGGTAAAAAACCCGACTGAACCGATAACAACTATGAGATCTGCCATATGAGTAACGTTAGGTTTTACCTTGTTAATTACACATAAACGCAGAGCATGAATCCGTCAATAATTCGTTAACAGCGTCGTCATAGAGAGCAGTTGACAACACTAAAGCTCGTACCGAAGAGGATAAGCTACTGTCGTGCTCGATAAAAATCAACCAGTAAACGGTCCGCTTACGGGAGTCTTAGTCGCTGACTTTAGCAGGGTTTTAGCAGGTCCATATGCTACCATGATGCTGGGCGACCTCGGTGCAACCGTTATTAAGGTCGAGTCTCCCTTAGGAGACGACACCAGAGCATGGAAGCCGCCCTCTCTAAACGATCAGGCAACCTACTACCTCTCCGTCAATAGAAATAAAAAATCGGTGCAGCTGGATCTAAAAGATAGCAGCGATCGCTTACGCGCTCACCGACTGGCAAAAGCCGCCGACGTCTTGGTTGAAAACTTCATGCCAGGTTCGCTTAAGCGCTATGGACTCGACTATGAGACGGTGGCGCGAGATAACCCATCTATTGTCTATGGAACCATCACCGGCTTCGGAGATGGAAAAGGAAGTACGCTTCCAGGATACGATCTAGTAGCGCAAGCGGTCTCAGGTCTAATGAGTATCACCGGACCAAAAGACGGTCTGCCTTACAAAAGTGGTGTCGCCATCGTAGATGTAGTGACTGGCCTTCATCTCGCAGTTGCAGTACTAGCAGCACTAGATCTTAGAAGTCGTACCGGAGTCGGACAGCATGTATCGGTTAACCTCTTAGGGGCAGCGCTTGCTGCCATGGTTAATCAAAGTTCCTCCTATCTAGCAACCGGTGTTTCTCCAACTCGTATGGGAAACGCCCACCCTAGTCTGTTTCCATACGAACCTTTAAAAACGATGGACGGATACTTGGTCGTTGCCGTAGGCAACGACTCCCAATTCGGACGCCTCTGCGACGCTATCAACGCCTCCGCCTTGGCAACAGATGAACGTTTCCGCACAAATCAGCAAAGGGTATTAAATAGAGAAACTTTAAAACCTTTAATCGAGGAACGTCTCGCCTCAGACTCAGCATCGAACTGGTCTAAGATTTTGACAAACTTTAAAGTACCATGCGGTCCCATTAACTCTATAGGTGAAGGAGTTGCCTTAGCTGACGCATTTGGATTGGATCCTGTCGTACAACTGATCGACTCTAACGGTATCACTACTCCATCAATTAGCAATCCGATGTCGTTTTCAAAGACGCCACCAACTTATCGTAATGCACCTCCACAACAAGATGAACACGGAGATCAGATTCGCAGCTGGTTAGATTCATTAAATGAGGGGTGAGTAAGCGCTAGTGAGAACAACAAAGCCTCATAATTACATACTTGCAATATTGGCAAAGAGCGTATAGTTGTTTAAAAACGCCAGATACACGGTACCCGTAGGACCACTTCGATGCTTAGCAACGATTATTTCTGCGGTGCCTTTTTCAGGCGTCTCAGGTGAGTAGAGTTCATCCCGATAGATGAACATTACGACGTCTGCATCTTGCTCTAGCGAGTTATGCACGGCAAAACTATTAGCAAAGAAACTATTTGTCTCAGGAACCGAAACGTCAAACACTGGCTCAAGTCCAAAGTCGGAGATCTCTGAGATCTCATCTAAAACCATATCGCTCTCCTCGCGAATCAAAACGGATGAGTCGCGGTAACATCCGTCAAAGGTTGAACGCACTGACTTCGGGCCGTCCCTACTTATGACATCATCAAACTTTGAAACGCCCGAGAGGATAAAAACCCGATCTCCTTGTGTAAGATCGCCAAGACTACGCCAACCCAAGTCAGTAAAGAAACGGTGGTTCTTGGTGGCTCGAATAGACTTACCCGTTCTCGTAGTTAGCGTATATGTGTGTTTTACTCCAGTCATGAAGATCGCAGAACTACTTGCGTTCTTAAATCTCCTAGAGTTCTCATCAAAACTACTGAGTCGCACATTTTGAATACCTTTTAACCAAAGAGAACCTATGGCTGCAAAAGACCCATCACCCAGTGCCAGTACAGAATCCCCTCCAAGACATCCCGACTCTCGTAAATCCGCCAACTGAGGTCTTTTATCTGATCGCGCTTCAAGGTTTCTTGAGAGCTGCGATAGTGCTACCACTGGAACGTTTAGTTCTCGAGCGAGGATCTTCAATCCCCTTGAGATCTCCGATACCTCTACCTGCCTCGACTCCACATTTCGTCTTCCCGACATTAGCTGCAAATAGTCGACGATCACCAAACCCAAACCCTCACGTGCTTTGAGACGACGAGCTCGAGCTCTTATATCCATTACAGTTAGATTTGGGTCATCGTCTATATAAATCTTGGCTTCCGCCAATCGACTGATAGCGCCGTGGATCTTCTCCCAATCCCTATCAAGGAGACGCCCACTTCTTAGCCGAGTCGAATCGACCCGGGCCTCCGACGCAACCAGACGCTGCGTCAGCTCAAGATGGCTCATCTCAAGAGAAAACATCAGAACCGGTACATTCGCCTTTTTCGCAACGTTTACACCTAGACCAAGGGCAAAGGAGGTCTTACCCATACCTGGTCTAGCACCAACAATTAATAGGTTTGACGGATGGAGACCTGAAAGAATCTCATCCAGGTCTATAAATCCCGTAGGAACCCCCGTGACACCCTCTTCACGACCATAAAGCGCCTCAAGGTCGTCGAGCGTTTGCATTAGCACCTCTCGAATTGGCAACATCGTCT
>JAKBGL010000170.1 GCA_021833085.1 Actinomycetes bacterium
CTTTCGAAGTGGAACCCATAGCATGGGTAAATATAAAGATGACAGATCGCCTGGTAGGTTGGCGGGCTTCAGTCGGTCGAGGCACCATCCACGTATTTGGTTTCGACTATCGATCGCTAACCTACGCAAATGAAGAGGCACGATATCTCCTAGAGATCTACCAGAGCTTAGGAGCCGATCGAGACAAGCCATTCGGCGTCTCTGTAGTCGGATATGGTCCTTACGGAGGTATGGGACACTTTCACGGAACAGCAACGAATAACACTCCAGGACTCCAGTTCGTTGCAGCTGTAGACCCTAATCTCGAAAGAAGATCGGCCGCACAAAGAGAGTTCCCTGGAATAAGAAGTGTCGCCGATCATCGCGAAGTGTTGAAGCTGAGCGACGTTGAGGTCGTCGTAGTAGCAACTCCACCCTCGACTCACTTTACCATCGCTCTCGAGGCACTTAGGGCTGGGAAGCACGTCGTGTTGGAGAAGCCGATGTGTCTAACTGTCGCCGAAGCTGACCAACTAATCACAGTCGCTGCACAGAACGATCTTGTCTTGACAGTTAACCAGAACCGTCGCTGGGACCAAGATTTTCGGGCCGTGAGGAACATTATTCATCGTGGCGAGATAGGCGATGTATTCAATATCGAAACCTTCGTAGGGACGTTCGATCATCCCTGCAGAGCATGGCATTCAGATGAAGAGATCTCCGGGGGAGCTGCCTACGACTGGGGAGCTCACTACATCGACTGGACCCTTTTACTCTTTGACGAAGCGCCTAGCACTATCAGCGCAATCGGACACAAAAGACGATGGTTCGAAGTTTCTAATCTCGACCAGATCACGATCGGTATGAGATTCTCGAATGGCCGTGAAGCGACCTTCATCCAAAGCGATCTAGCCGCCGTGAGAAAGCCTAAGTTCTACATTCAAGGCACTGAGGGTACTGTCATCGGAGAGTATCGGCCGATCTCGAAAGAGTCGGTATCGCAACACGATGGGTACGTAGTTGAAGCTTATCACTTCGCCGAAGCTCCTGCTACTTTAGGACTGACAAAGTACGAAGGTCCAGGCACACTAAGTTATCGTACAGTTGCATTACCCAATCCACAGCGCTTTGGATTTTGGCGAAACTTCGCAGATCACATCCACCTTGGTTCTCGCTTGGAGGTTAACTCAGCTCAGGTTAGAGAGGTCATCGCAGTCCTCGAAGAAGCTCACAAGGCTACACTGGCAGTCCAGTGAACTCCCCAACATCAATAAGGTTCGGCGTTATCGGAGCGACGAGTCAAGTGGCGCAAGTAGGTGTAATTCCAGCCATTTTGAGTTCTCGATTCGCAAGACTACAGGCTGTCTCCTCTCGTAGTTATCAAGACGTACCTCAAGGAGTACTTGGAGTACGCAACTACTCCAGGTACGAGGATCTACTACAAGATATAGAGATAGATGCCGTATATGTAGCACTTCCAAACCACCTTCATCTGGAGGTTGTACTCAAGGCTCTCGACTCTAACAAACACGTACTTTGCGAAAAACCATTGGCAATCTCTGAGTCAGACTTCAATTTAATGAGAGATGCCGCTTCAAAGCGTTCACTAACGCTGGCAGAGGCCTACATGACGGCGTATCATCCAAGGAATCGCCTAGCCCTCTCTTTAGTCAATGAGGTGAACTTTGGTGACGTACAGACTATCTACTCGACCTTTTCAGGTACTTTAGACCCACTGGCAGGGTATCGTATGAACAGGCACGAAGGTGGAGGGTCTCTATGGGACATCGGAATATACGCTCTATCTCCGGTACTGAAGATTCTTGGACCCACACCCCAGCAAGTGTCTCTAAGGGTACAAAAGGCGGATAGTTCGGGTGTAGACCTTCGCACAACGATGGTCATTGACTATCCCGCAAACCAGGTTGCGTTTGTGCATACTTCATTTATATCATCGGAGAGCCAGCTTCTAAAAGTCATTGGCTCCAAGCAGTCAATTGAGATCCAAAGGGCTTGTACACCTAGTTCAAGCGATACAGAGATCATCATTAGCGATACCAAAGGACAGATAACTCATCTATCCGCTAAATCCCAAGGTCCCTATGAGGCAATGATTGACGAGTTTTCAGCTTCACTTTCACAAGGACAGACACCGCTATGGAGTCTAGAGGACTCACTAAGAACTTTACGGGTAATAGAGCGCCTATACAACGAATCGGCTTACCCTTTAGACCGATTCGTTGTGTCTAACTTTCTCTAGCAAGAATTTGCCTATGCGAACACAGTTAGGAACATTTTCACACTAAAAAGAGTTAAGCATTTGTGAAGTCAAACTATGTGAAGCTACCTAACGGTTATCGTCTGCATTACCTCTTGGGACCAGGAGAAGTCTCATCGGTCCTTATGGTACATGGTCTTGCCTCAAATGCCAAGATGTACGCTGGTGTTGGCGAGATACTTCAAAAAGCAGGTATAAGGGTTGTATCTCTAGATCAAAGAGGGCACGGAAAATCCGACAAACCTGAAACGGGATACGACTACGAGACACTTGTCAGCGACTTACACGAGTTTTTTTCTTTAATGGTAGACATCGGCGCATTGACAAAGCCAGTACTCCTAGTAGGTCAGTCTTTTGGGTGTTCAGTAGTAGAAAACTATGCTCTTAGATACCCACACGAGGTCAGAGGAATCGTACTTATAGATGGTGGGTACCGCTCTATGAAACTTGACTTCCCTACGTGGGACAGGTGTGAAGTTGCCCTAGCACCCCCAGAGCTTCAAGGACAAAACTTTGATTCCTTGTCTAAGATGCTAAAGCACTATATGTCAGAGTTCCCTATAAGCGCAATAGATGGCGCCTTAGCTAACTTTACCGAAGGCGAAGATGGGTTCATGAAAGCCAATCTTCCCAAACATCTTCACATGAAAATTCTTCACGAACTTTGGAAACAGTCGCCGGAGGATATATTTCCTGTTCTAAGCGTTCCATTTGTCTTTGTTACCGCTATCAACAGAGAAATGCACGACCCAGAAGTAAAAAGAAACGCTGTTGCCACGCTCCGCCGGAGCTCTAAAGTCGACTCCGCTGAGTATTGGATAAGTGGTCATCATGACCTCCATGCACAACACCCTGCGGAGATAGCTGACATTATACTTAACGAGCTAGCACAAGGAGTATTTGCACAGTAATGATGCAACACGAAGCAACACATTACCAAGGCACGCTATGTGTAATGGGGTCTGGTGAGACCGCTCCAACGATGGTGAAGGTTCACCGATCATTGTTGGAGAACAATCAACATACAGCGACCGACCCACTTTACAGCATTATCGATACACCTTACGGTTTTCAAGAAAACGCCGACGAACTCTCTCAAAAGGCAGTCGAATACTTTAGAGTCTCTCTGAACAAAAGCTTCAAAGTCGCTACTTTACGGTCGTTAAGCCAAGTAGGAGACTA
>JAKBGL010000171.1 GCA_021833085.1 Actinomycetes bacterium
AGCCTAGACCGTTCTAGCTTTATACAGAAATAGGTATGGACACAGAGCTGAAAATTGACACCTCGCTTTTGGATGTAATGCTCATGTACTGGCAGGGTAACAGCGGTCTTTGCCTCTGAAGAAGGGTTCGAAGAAGCGGATCAGGGCTAAGAGACGTGTAGCTGCAGTCATCGTAAAGGTACGCAAAGCCAAACTCGATCACCTCACCTCGAGGTAGCCCTCACCCGCAAGAAAGGGGAGCACGCAGCCTAAGCCCATCAGTTATAGTTGTCTATGATGGATCGGTTCCGACCGCTGAACCCAGGTCATAATGAGACCGCTGGCTATAACCCAGAGACTGAGTACTCCTATGTAACTAGTGTAAGACAACCAGCGGTGCTAGTAGTTGGCCAAGACACCGACGAGAAAACAACAAGGGCGATGAAGTGCCGATGACTTCGTCTGGCCCAGGCGACTCGTGAACCTCTGCCCTTTTAGGCTGGGAGATCGTCCATTAGGTGCGCTTTGCACAGTACTTGAGGCACATCGCATTTTCCAGGTAATATGATTTCGTGTACATTACCATCTACGGCATCGTAGCCCTGTCTTTTATGATGCTAATGTACGCTTTTGAAGGTCGTGGTCGTGTCTTTATTGCACTGTTTGCACTTGGATGTATTCTTTCGAGTTCTTACGGATTCATCTCTGGAGCGTGGCCGTTTGGCGCTGTTGAGGCTATATGGTCTCTAATCGCAGTTAGACGCTACCTCGCTTATCAAGTGAACTAGTAAGAAGATGCAAGCGCCACAAAATCAAGCCAGCGCTGTAGGTTGTGAGTTAGCGTTGAACACCAGAAGTATGCGAAGAGTTCTTGGGCGAATGCCTATCTTTAGTTCCAGGTGATAGAGACCAACTCTTCGCCCTCTAGGTAGCGCGGTTGCATCCTCTCCGACCTCAAAGAGAAGTAGTTTATGGTGAGTTCTAAGTGACGCGGAGGTTAATGCAGCGACGCGAAGGTCCCCTCATCTTTGTCATGTCGATCTCGTTCTATCCCAAGACATCTCTGTAGAAATAAACAGAACGATCGATGTTTCGAACGTAAGGTACAACATGTCCGAGTCCTTTTATCTCCGTGGAGATCTCCACTTCTCTTGAAGTTATACATGTATAGCTCAATATACGAAAAAGTTATTCAATTCGGAAGGAGCTAAGCACTCCTCGACCCTAAGCTACGCCTAAAAACCCTGTCTTTTAGGTCAAAGTGAATGAGTCATGTCGGCGTTCGTTGGCTAGAGGCTAGAGATCTTGTCTTAGTCGTTCTTTGATAAAGGGTTACGCCCAGGTGTCTAAAGTATGTGGCTCGGAAGTGTGTCCTTAGATACATCTGTGCAGAGGTTCCAAGTCCTTTGTCAATAGTACTAAATGCAATCGTATTAGACCTCTTCAGCCAGTGAATTATTAGTCGTTGTAACGAAGTATTGCTAGCGTTAGCTGGTTCTCCTGAGATCCCGTTGGTATAGTTTCTTTCGGTGCCATTCCAGTCCACGACGTGAGGGCAGCTGTTTTTGTAACTCGTTACCGCTCCCGCTAAGAGAACTAGAGAGGGCTCGTTGGTGAGAACGCATCGAGAGTCTCTGATCATTGAAACAAAACTCTTCGGTATGAGTGTCGTCCCATTGGGTGGATGTATTGCTACGAATACGTCTCCACTCAAAAGAGTCATAAGGGCAGCTCCAGCTGTCAAGAGTAGTGCAGGTTGCCTTGATCTTCTCAAAGTTCGAGTAATGTCCTTTTGTGTTGACACCATGAGATTCGAAGATCCAATGAGCATGCCGACGAATGGCGAGAGAAATGCGCCGTAGTGGTAGTAAAACGGGGGAGCAACGAACAGCGTGATGGCTATGACTACAGTACTTGCAAGTGCGTATGTGTGCAGAGGAGTAGCTTGTGTTTTCGGAGATCTTTGCCGTGATCTTTGAAGAAGATAGAGTGCGAGCACCGATACGAGGAGTTCTAAGAGGAGTCCTATGAAGGGTTCGTCATGGGCGATCACGCTCAGCCATCCTACTCCAGAGAGATTTGCTAGTCGAGAAGCCAATCCCTCTCCACTAAAGCCTCGAACTCCTTGATCAAATAGAGTCTGTTTGATCATGTTTATTGGATTTAACCCAGTGAAGGGAAGAACTGAGCCGATAAAACCTATTGACGTCCCTACTAAAAAAGGAGGCAATAGTTTCAGATTCTTTTTTGATACTAAGAACACTAAGACTATGAACGGTAAGAATGCCCAAACTTTAGTGGCTCCAGCGAGGCCGAAGATCAATGCTCCGATTCCTGTACGCGACGTTGACGTGGTGAGCTGTCCTTTTTCGAAAAAGAAGTTCAGAGCAAGCAGGCAAAGCAGGTCGAGGTATGGTTCGATAAGTACACTTTGAGAGGCTTGTATGGTGGTAAAACTCAAGGCATACGCAGCGACACCGACTACTGCTCCGATGGGCGACTTTCCTTTGAGCAGCCGTGCTAAAGCTAGCACGTTGAACAGCGTTACCAGATCTGTAAGGATTCGAGCTGCTTCAAATGCTGTCTTAGTGCCGTAGTCCAGGGCAAGTGTGCTGGCGGGTGTAAGCCAAAGTGTTATGAGTGGTGGCTGTAAGAACACGAAGTCTTTATACGGGCGAAGTCCGTGTAAAACTTGAAGTGATGCGAGCATGTAGACTCCGTCGTCGTACTCGACGACGCCCGAGATGTGATCTTTAAAGAGTGCCTGTAGGGCCAGCAAAGTTATACTCAGGAGTACGACTACAGCAACAAGGAATCTATAGGGCCAAGTTTTGTTTGTCGTGACGCTTTGCAAATCGGTAACCATGCTAAGACTGTACCGTGCAGACGTATTTGGATGAATAGAGGGAATGCATGGTTTATAACCAAGGCTCAACGTATCTTTAGGTGCTGTTTGGACATATTTATAGAAGAGGCTTGAGCTAAATGTTCGTATTGGAGTGATCAAAGTTACTCCATCTTCTGATCTTGTCATAAGTAAACGATGGCTGACTTGAGAGGAGCAGCAAAGGTGGTTCTGCTTAACCTTTGCTACGAGGCTTTGACGATATCCGATAAACCCTGCCGTTTAATAATGGGCTTTTGGCTCTGGTTTTGCTACCTTGACAGCGAGGCGCAGTTGATGGCCAAGCTGATATGGCTGAAGTCGCAGTAGCGGTACTTTTGGTTCTGCTAAGCATCTTTTAGATTTCGAAATTGACTGCTATCGTAGCGATGACTATCGGTACCGTCTTGAGTGTCGTGGGAAGGATCCACCCAAGTGCTGCTTCTCAAGAGTTTTCAAACGCTGTTTTGGTCGTCGTCGAGATAGACGTTGGTATGAATGTTGTTCATCCTGAGACCCTCAAAGACCCTGTCGTTGCGAGTATATTTGGTACATTATTGAGCCTTTT
>JAKBGL010000172.1 GCA_021833085.1 Actinomycetes bacterium
ACGGGTCCGTCAAAAAATCCTTGGATCTGCCCTGAATGAAGGTCGACCGACACGATCCGATCTGCACCTGCTGCAGCGAACATATCTGATACCAACTTCGCAGTTATAGGTTCTCGTCCAGCAGACTTTCTATCTTGACGCGAGTAGCCATAGTAGGGACAAACCGCTGTAATTCGATCTGCAGAAGCTCGTTTCGCTGCGTCAATCATGATAAGTTGTTCGAAGATCGAGTCATTGACCGGTCCAGCATGAGTTTGGAGAATAAATACATCCTTCCCACGAACCGAGTCACCAAAACGGCAGTAGATCTCTCCGTCGGCGAAGTCTTTCAGAACCATAGGTCCAAGCCTCACCGCTAGATGTTTTGCAACTTCGACGGCTAGCTCTCTATGAGCTCTACCTGCATAAAGTTCAAGTCGTCTACGTAGTACAAGCTCCATCTACTTACTACTCCATTTTCCTTGAGGATTCAACCTCTTCATACGGTGACACCTTTGTCCCCGAAGGTAGATTGACGAATGGTCCCACCTTAGCCCCATCACCAATGTAAGCGTTATTCGCTTCACAGTACGATAGGCGAACGTTCTCACCGACTACGCAGTCAACGAGACGGCATCCGGGTCCAACGTCAGAACCAGTACCAATGGTCGTAGTACCTTCTAGAATAACTCCTGGCCAAATCGTTACATCTTCGCCAAGTGTAGCTCGACGATCTATATAGGTTACCTCAGGATCGACTAGAGTAACCCCGGACTTCATCCAAGTAGTATTGATCCTTTTACGCATTACTTTCTCTGCCTCTGCCAACTGCGCTCTATCGTTGACGCCCATTACCAGCGAAGAGTCATCAATCTCTAACGAGCCAATCGAGTACCCCGCACCAGAGAGCACCGATACCGTATCTGTAAGGTAAAGTTCACCTTGTGAATTGGAAGGAACTAATCGTCTTAGCGCAGCTGGAAGTGGAGCAGTGTCAAAGACGTAAAGTGACGTATTAATTTCACGTATTAGGCGCTCTTCCCTCGACGCATCTCGCTCTTCCACCACACCTACTACAGCACCGCTTTTTGACCTTAGCACTCTTCCATATCCATAAGGGTTCTCAACCGACGCCGTGAGAAGAGTGGCCGCGTAGTTACTTGAGAAATGTGTTTCGACTAGAGATGTAAGGGTCCGAGCATCGATAAGTGGGACATCCGCTGGCAGTACCATAACTGCTCCTCTTCGTCCACCTAAGTCTGTCATCGGATCCGTTATTCGTGTCATAGACACTGCCAAAGCGTCTCCAGTGCCTTTAAGACTCTCCTGTTTGACAAAGACAAGCTCTAGATTGCCTTTATATTGAGCAAGCAACTCTGTACGAATCTCTTCTTCTTTGTGTCCTACAACTACTACGACCCGATCTATAAGAACGATCTCTTCCAACGCACCCAAAATATGCTCTAACATGGTTTTACCACATAGCTTGAGAAGGGGTTTGGGTCGTTGAGACTTCATTCGAGTACCTTCACCCGCAGCCATAACAACTACCGACAAGGGGGCGTGGTAAGAGTTCATCTTCTCAAAGCCTCTCTCCAAAGCAAGTTATCTAACATCTACACTCAGCTACCTACTTCACACAGCGTAACCTATCTAGCTTCCACCTTACTCTGAAATATAAACGTAGTTACGGAGTTTGGAGGTATCGAGGCGATAGCTGTGCCGCCTTTCACCTCTGGAAGATTTCCCTCTTGCCAGCTGGAAGCCACATCTGTGACTATTGTTTTAGTGGGAACCAAGCTGTAACGAGTGTTAGGAAAGTCAATCTCCAGAGTCATGGGGGTAGAAGAAGAACTTTCATTTCCCACAACCACCGTCCAGGTATTTTGTGTTTTAGATGCGATAGCAAAGACATTCGAAGAGTCGGATTGGACAAAATGAATCTTCGCTCCAGGACGGATGAATCTTGAGTAGTTTCCGAAGACAAAGTACCTCTTGGTCAAGTAAAAGTTCTGATCTCCATTTTTAGCACCAGATATGTCGTAGTATGCCAGCCCATCGTTTCGGCCCAAGTAGTTCACCTGATCCCAACAACCAGGTATCGACTTAGGGTCACATCCAAGGTTGGGTGATACTGCTGTCCACCAATCAAAGGCACTGTCTCTCCCGTAGGTGATATCACTATAGATAGTGTGAGCTAGCCACATTCCTGAGACCATCGTGGGATCGTACTGATATCCGAAGTGAGCACCGTTGTAACAACAGATCTCCGTCATCCATGACGGTTTGTGCAAACTAGCTATCTTGGTAGCCATCTTTGACAAAACAGTACTGTTCGGAAAGTCATAGAGATGATGAGCAACCACAGCCAGGTACTTTAAAGTTGCTGGGTTATTAGCCCACGCATCGAGATGCGGAAGTAGCAATGTGGAGACCTTCGAGGACTCGTCGGCGAGCTCTTTACACCAAGGTGCATACTTCGCCAACGCCTTTCCAACTGCGATGACAACGCGCGATCTAAGTGAAACTGGAACAGCCATTCCCTCTTGCTTGCATGAACCAAAGTTATTATCGGGCTCATTCATCGGCGACACATAGTTTATCGTAACTCCAAAGTGCAACTTAATCCCTTGAATCACTTGCGCTAGATAAGTGGCATAAGAGCTGACATCAAATGGATTCAAAGAGCCACCGCAAGAGAGATGATTGGTCGTGAATCTAGTAGGTGCCGAGTTAACAAATCCAACTAAATCCGGAACATGATACCTATTCGCCATCTTCAAAAACTCGACACCCGCATGATCAGCAGACCAGTTGTACTTACCGGGGCCGACATAGAACGTAGGTGGCGCCTTCCAGGGAACTATTACGCCTACTCCTCCTCCTCCTATGTTGTATCTATACTGGGCTAGATAGAGACCAGAACGAGAGAATAGAACCCTACCTAGCTGGTCTTTCGCCGCTTGTGAGAAACCGGACACAGGGCCTGGCCACCAAGCTCCTGAAGCTCCAAAACCTTGCCAGCTAAGGCCGACTTTGGGAGAGATGGCCAACGTCGCTTGTTGTGTCGGAAGAGGTCGTTGACCCTCACTTTGAGACGAGATGCTTTGGGCGCCGGAGTCAATAGCAAAGACCGCTACGACTAGAGCGGCAAGGACAAGAATAGCGGCTCTAAGGAGTGTAGTGAAGCTCCAGCGCTTCAACCTCCTCTCAAACTCTTCAGGCACCTCAATCCCCTTACGCTTCTGTATCATGAAACCATAAACATACATGGAGAGGTTTAAAAAGTAGTTAAGCGAGCGTGAAATCATCAAGTAGCCTGTCCCGAGACAAGCCATGCGCAACTTCATTCAACCAAGTTGGACTAAGGTCACGTTTTAATGAGGACTCCTCCTATAAAACAGCTATCTAGGCGAAAGCACCGATCTAGGTGACCACGAATTC
>JAKBGL010000173.1 GCA_021833085.1 Actinomycetes bacterium
GGTCACAAGTACAAAGAATAAAACGGCTCCAATCTTGGTCCTTGATCTTTCCTTTATGTAGCGTTGGGAGACTTCTTGCGAAGAGAACTGTTCGTTAAAGTCCTGATATCTCTTCTCTTCAAATGAAGCAGACGATAGGTCATCTCCTTCACTCCCGACCTCGTTTTGTACCCCTAGATACTTGAACTTAGAGTCTTTGAACACTGTGAAGGGATCCATCTCATCCGCCGCTAAGACCGCTCTACTCTCTCCTATGCGCAAAAACATGAGGACCTTTGGAAGCCAAAGAGCAAACTCCGCAACACCTGTCGCCGCTAGGACGTAGATAGAAAAGACGAAGAAGGGTAGCGCCCTCGCATTGTAGACGGCACCTTGGGGTAAGAGCACAAACGACAGAACTGAGACGACTGCAACAATACTAAAGGTTATCCCAAGGCGCCTCTTTTTATATATCGAAAACACCACTCCCAAAAGAGCCAAGTAGATCCAAGGTCTCAAGGGATTGGGCGCCAAAGACTGCACATAAGTAGTAACCTTGGTCCATCCCATTGAGGTCGTATAGTAGATATTGGCCGCAAACGGTATCAGCCACAGAGCGCATACCAAAGCTCCTAATGTTCCAGCTACCGCAAGTCGGACTAGCTCCAACCTCTCCTTACCCAACAGTACGTAGACGATCGCCACCACCGCTACAAAAAAGGCAGGAAGGAGATGAGAAAGTGCGGTCAAGGCATAGAGTATCGACGCAAAGGCTATCTTCTTATTCGAGTTCAAGCCGCTGAAGACAACTGCTAAAAACCCCACACCGAACGCTAAGGCCACAGAGAATGAGTACTCACCGGCTAGCGTAGAGGCGATATTTCCTCCGTCGATTGTGTAGGTCCTATCAAAGAGATACCCTAGTGAGGCAAGTGCTAAGAGCGTTGGGTAAGGCTCTTTCAAGCGGGCGCTTCTACCCAACAGATACATAAGTGGAGGCAAAGCAAGTGAACCACTCAAAGTTATCAACTTGAAAGCTATGTCGTATGGGATTACAAATGAGAGTAAGTCGACCATCAAAGGTGGTAAGGGGAAGTAAAAAGTAAGTAAAGGAAAGCCGTTGTACCAGATACGGGACCAACCGCTTACTTCAAAGTGTGAAAATACATCCTTCCACGCAAAGTACGGAACGATAAAGTGCGCGCCAGTGTCTCCACCAGCCGTTGTTGTATTAGCGAGGATAAGCGCAGGATGAAGAGAGAGAAACACGAACAACGAGCAGGCTATTGCAATGAACATGCCGTAGTTTCTTCTGATAAAGGAGTATCTGCTCTCTTGAACTGTCGAGGAACTCACGTCGTCGTGTCCACAAGAGAACTCTCTCCTTGGTGACTCCGAAATCTGCACGGCTAAAGCCTACCTAGCTACGGTTATTGAGAGAACTAACGCTTAAGTTAATCTCAGCTTTTACTTGACAGTCCCTATCGCCTCGTCTGCGATGCAAGAGCTAAGAACTCTCGAACCTGGGAAGTCTCGCCGTCTCGATGCCACCACCTTGACTCACACGCTGAACAGCTTCTCAAAGTTACCTCGTGTCCGGCAACGCTTAGCGATATCTCAACAAGTGAAGTCTCGCGACAGTTTGGACAAATGTTAGACAGCAATCAAATCCTCCACAGACCTGCTCTTTTGAGCCTTCCCAACAACATGTCTTCGACATAAATTGCCCGTTTCTTTAGCGGTGACTGGTCGAAAATGTCAGATGACGCTAAAAAGCTTCTAACGAATGCCCACTAACGCAACGAAGGCGACCAAATTGAAGCTCATATGCGTAAAGATGGACATACCGAGTCTTCGAGTTCTATAGGACATATAGCTAAGAACCATTCCCACAACCCATAGCCCCAGAAACTGAAGAGGTTCAAAGTGGGCAAGAGCAAAAAACACCCCGGTTACTACCACAACCAAAACGGCTCGAAGCCGAACAGCCAACTTTACAGATAGCGCCTCCAAAGACCTCAAGGTTAGTCCTCGGAAAAACAACTCTTCCATAATCGGCGCACCGATGACAATAATTACGAAAACCAGAGCCTCTCCACCTGACCTGCCAGAGCCCACCAAAGTCTTCGCCGGCTGAGATAGCGGCTAGGCAAATGAAGGATTGCCGGCCTCAAAGGGAAGGTATAGAACCGGCAGTACGACTAGTTGGCAAAATGCACCAACTACAAGCCCTATGGGAATATCAGGCCACATCTTCACCTTGAAACCGTAGTCTCGAATGAAAGAGCCAGAGCCGTATCTACGCACGCCGATAACGAGTGCTACGAGAAATACCACCCAAAGACCAACTTCATCAGATGCAAGCAAAGGTGCGTTCACAACAAGGTGCGAAGTCCTTTGGCCTTGGGCCAAAGCAACGATACTAGCCGTCAAAGATGCTACTAAAAGTCCTAAAGGAAGGGCTATTAGAGGAAGCCAGAAAGGAAAAGATTTTTTCTTAGGAGAGGTGTAAGAAGGGGGCTCTTGCATAGGAAAACCTTACCTTACTAGGAGCGACTCCCCCACTTGCATGTAAAAGAAAGATCATTTAAGCCTTTGAGTATTCTTAGAGAGCACCTAAAAGCACCTGTTGTCGGCTAAAACCGCTTAACATCTATAAGTATGAGTCGCAACTTCAACGACATGAGGTCAACAAATAGTCAAAAACCGCGTCCCTCGACAGATCAAGGCTGGAGATGGATCGCCATCGGTATCTTTATCGTAGCAGGAATATTCTTCCTCTATTCGTCGGTGTCTACACGCACGACTAGCCAGCCCCTTAGCTACAACGCCTTCGCAAAGGATGTATCGAGCAACCAGATATCCTCGGCAGTCATCGACAACACGACCGGAATTATCACAGGCTCACTCAAAAACGGAACCTCTTTCACCGTAAATGGGCCACTTCCAGAGATAAATACTGAGGTTGCACAGCTTCAGAAAAACAATGTCAACTTAAGTTTTTCCAACTCCTCATCTGGACTTTTGGATTCGTTACTTTCATACGCATTGCCGTTCTTACTCTTTTTAGGCATCATTATTTGGTTCAATAGGCGAGCTCAGGGCCAGATGTCCGGAATCATGTCGATAGGTCGGTCAAAGGCAAAGCTGTACTCTTCAGAGCGACCAAGGACGACCTTCGATGACGTAGCTGGATACGGCGGAGTCAAGTCCGAGATCAAAGAGGTCGTTGATTTTCTTAAGTCACCGATGAGATTTACCGCTATCGGAGCTCGCACTCCAAAAGGTATTTTGCTTGTTGGACCTCCAGGAACCGGAAAGACGTTACTTGCGCGCGCAGTAGCTGGTGAAGCAGGGGTACCATTCCTGTCGGTAAGCGGATCTGACTTTATGGAGATGTTCGTAGGTGTAGGCGCAAGTCGCGTTCGAGACCTATTCCAAAC
>JAKBGL010000174.1 GCA_021833085.1 Actinomycetes bacterium
GAGATGTCCCCTAACGATTCTGTGGACTAAAATAGACGCTATGAAACAACCAGCGACAAGAAGAGCTAGAGGAATGGGTTCGGTTAAGCTTTACGGGCCAGATAACTATAGGGCGGTTCTTAGGTGGACTGATGAGTTAGGCAAGTCACGAACTCGTACCAGAATATGTCGCACTAAAGCGGAAGCAGAACAAGCCTTACGTGAGTTTCGAGCGGAACAGTTAGGCAATTTAGAACGTGTTCGACCTTCAACAGTAGGAGCACTTGTAAGCGAGTGGTTGAGTTCACGCAATGGAGAGATAAGCGAAGCGACCTTATATCAATACAAGTGGGCAGTCGAGAAGATTGTCAAAGAGTTAGGCAGCGCAAGATTAGATATTCGGTCAAGCGTGATAGATACCTTCATAGCGGAACTCGACCTAGCTTCACGTTCAAAGTCCCTGGTCAAGAAGGTTCTCGATATGAGTTTCGGGTACGGAGTGACTCAGAGACTAACGGATAATAACCCCGTTCACGGAGCTAAACCAGTCAGAATTGAGCGCACAGAGCCGCAAGCGTGGACTACGGACGAACTAGACACATTTCTAAGAGCTACCGAGACAAACAGATTAGGCGGTTTATGGTTTTTGTTGGGTTCGCTCGGCTTACGGAGAGGCGAAGCTTTAGCTTTACGTTGGAGCGATTACGACCCCGACAAACTTACGCTATCTATTACAAAGAGTCGTAAGAAGGTAGGCACGTCGATCATAGAGTCGTCGACCAAAACGGCCAGATCAGTTCGTACTCTGCCAGTTCCTAAGGCTGTAGCGACCGTTCTTGAGTCTCACAAGGCACGGCAGATACAAGAAGTTGAGTACCTACTAAGTCTCGGAATTAGAGCAGAGTCAGGCTACATGTTCCTTAGCGAATATGGGAAACCGTTAGATCCTGATAACACTTCAAAAGCCTTCAAGAGGTTCGCTAGAGAAGCAGGTCTAGGTGATCGACATGTACATGAGTTGAGACACTTATCAGCGTCTTTACTCTTAGCTCGCGGCGTTCCTATGGCCGAAATCTCAAGAATCTTGGGGCACAGTTCATCTCGTGTTACGGACGAAGTGTATAGCCATCTTTCGGTTGAGGACTTGCGACCAAGTCTTGAGAGAGTGTGGACTTCGTAAAACACAAGAAATTACAAAAAGATATGCACATTCGTACAGGTGTACTAAAAAACCAGGTACGGTAAAAAGTAGAACTTAGGAGGTTCCAAAGGAATCGGTGACAGATCCCGATTGATCTGAGAAAGGTTTCAGATGGAACTCCTAACGATAACAGAGGTCGCTAAGACTCTCAAACTCTCTCGCGCGATGGTCTATAAGCTGATGAACTCGGGTGAACTCAAGTCAGTACACGTCGGCGCTAGAAGGCTCATAAGAAGTCGTGATCTGGCGGAATTTGTAGATAATCTGCGAGAGTCGCTATGAGTGCGAAAAACCCCTGCACAGAACAGGGGCATCGCAAACAAAAACAACCTTCTCACATTCTATATCGGCCAGATTGGGATAGATGCGCTAATGAGTTAGAAGCTAGCAGAGAAGTAATCGCTCATATATCGGTAACTCTCGACCAAGCTCAAGACAGCCTAGAGAACGCTAGTGACGACATAAAGCGCATAAAGAAGGTGCTTCATGAGTGCCTTTGAAACAGTGCTAGAGAAGCTCGACAGCGCTAAGAAGCTTCCTAATGGTAGTTACCTAGCCTTATGTCCGAGTCATCCTGATAAAAACCCTTCACTGAGCGTAACGAACTCGAATGGGAAAGTGTTGCTCAAGTGCTTCGCAGGTTGCGACACCGAACAGATATTATCGGCTCTCGGTCTCAGTCTCACCGATCTGTTCGACGACAAGCCACAAGACTCGAAGCCTAAAGTCGTTGCGGAATATCCGTACTGCGATATAAACGGCAAATTGATGTTTGTTGTGGAAAGACTTGAACCTAAGTCATTTCGTCAAAAGAAGCCAGACGGCAAAGGTTGGAGTTGGTCAACTAGCGATCTAGCGGACAATATAAGAGGACTTCCCTACAAGCTCTCTGAGTTAGCGAAAGCACTTCGAGATGATCCTTCACGGCGTGTTCTAATCGTTGAAGGCGAAAAGGACGTTCATACTCTTTGGCAAATAGGTGAACTAGCGACTACCTTAGCGGGCGGTTGTGCGTCGAGTAATTCCAAAGCACGAGTAGAGGCATTTCTAGGCCATTTAGAGGCTGTCGGAGCTAAGTCACTTGTAATCATTGCTGACAGAGACAAGCCAGGCCGAGAGCACGCACAGCGCTTACTCAAGGCAGCGCAAGCACACGGATTCAAAGTTGAGGCTCAAGAGTTCGGATGTTCGGATAATTGCAAAGATTCTTCTAATGCGATTCTGAAACATGGCGGTTCTTGGGAATGGGAAGCCGAGTTAGTTGACCTAGAACCAGAGCAAAAACCAGTGTCGATGAGAACCATTGACACCATTGACAACATTGACACTTTGCCTCTGACCAGGGAGAATGTCCCCGAAAAGTGTCAATGGGGTGTCAATGAAATGCCAAAAGTGTCAATGCTTTTGCCAAAACTAGGAATTATGGGTGAGTTTGCTTCTCATCTAGCGGGCGCTATGCAAGTTGACCAAGAGTTCGCTTTGACGGCTGCATTAGCTACGGTTTCGTTACCAGTCGGCCTAAGTGTTAATGTTCAAGTGCGGTCAGATTGGGTCGAGCCTGCGATCACACAAATACTCTTAGTGGCGCCACCAAGTGAGCGAAAGACTCCCGTACTTCACGCTTGCATGACTCCGCTTTACGAAGCGGAACGGTTAGCACGAGAAGAGCGTAAATCAGAGATAGCCAAAGCGAAAGCACTCGGAGCGCAACTAGAACTAGAGAAGACTGAGGCTCGAAAGAACGGAAACTATCAGTCGGCTTGCGAACGACTAGAGAACCATGAGATCCCGAATGAGTTCAGAGCGATTCTCGGTAAGGCGACGGCGGAAGCTCTTGAAGTTCAGGCAGCACGACAGGGCGAGCGATTAGCAAGAATAGCGGTTGTCTCTGACGAAGGCGGAGCGGTGTTCGGTGACTTTGGACGTTATCAGAACTCCACAAACTGGGAGATATTGCTAGCTGGCTATGACGCTCGCAGGTATTCATCGGACAGATTAGCTAGAGACTCGGTACTAGTCGATGAGCTGCGTATTCCCTTATTCCTTATGTTGCAACCTAGCGCTTGGGATTCAGTAAAGGGTGATCCTGCTGCATCGGGGCGTGGTGTGCTTTCGAGGCTAAGTCCCGTTAGACCGAGGTCACTTGTAGGTGAACGTTTCGGGTTCGGTTCAGAGATACCTAAAGTCGTGTCGGCCAAGTGGTCGCACCTTCTTACTCAACTTTGTACAGAGGCTTGCGGG